>DAOMZC010000641.1:0-4364 GCA_035437965.1 Pseudomonadota bacterium | reverse complement strand
CCGATCGCGCCGTGCTGCAGTCTACGCGCCTATTAAGCCAGGAGGAGTGGGCATCTCTAACGTCGTCAACAGCCCCGTGACCGCCCTGGAGGTCGAGCGTCTGGAGGAGCTCCTTGAGGAGCGCCTGGGCCTGTCGTGCGTCGACTGGCAGCGCGCGCGGCTGGCCAGCCTGGTGGCGCGCCGCACCGGCTCGCTGCTCGCTGGCCCGGGGGGAGCCGAGCGCCCGCTGTCGCGCGCCGAGCTCCAGCTGTGCATCGAGCAGGTAAGCGTCTCGGAGACCTACTTTTTCCGCGAGCCGGCGCACTTCGCGGTGCTCGCCGACATCGCCGTGCCCGAGCTCGTGCGCCACGCTCCGCCCGGTCGCCCGCTGCGCATCCTGTCGGTCGGCTGCTCGTCGGGCGAAGAGATCTACTCGGCGGCGATCGCGCTGCGCCAGCACCGCGCCGACCTCGCCGCCGGCCGCATCCTGCTGCAGGGCATCGACATCCACGCCGCGCTGCTGCAGAAGGCGGAGCGCGCCCGCTACTCGGCCTGGGCGCTGCGCGCGACCTCACCGCAGCTGCGCGAAGAGTGCTTCCGCCGCGACGGCGAGGACTACCAGCTGCGCCCCGAGCTGCGCGGCCTGGCGAGCTTCGAGGAGCGCAACCTGTTGGAGGCGGATCCCTACTTCTGGCGCCCAGGATCCATCGACATCATCTTCTGCCGCAACGTCCTTATATACTTCTCCGAGCGCTCGCTGCGCCTGGCGATCGCGCGGTTTTCCACTGCGCTCGTCGATGGCGGCTTCCTGTTCCTTGGCCACAGCGAGACGCTGCGCGGCGTCTCGGACGACTTCGAGCAGTGCCAGAGTCACGACACGTTCTTCTACCGCAAAAAGCCCGCCCCAGCGCCGCGCGAGGCGCGGACCGTCGGCACGCCGGCGGGCGCTGCGGGGGCCGATCCCGAGCGCTCCGCCAGCTCGTGGTTTGAGAGCATCCAGCGATCTACCCAGCGGGTCGCCGAGCTGACCGCCGCGCCGCCGCCGAGCAGCCCGCCCGCAGAGCCGCGCCCGCTCACCGCTAGCCCGGGCTGGGAGCCGTTCGCCCCCGTCCTCCAGCTCATTGCCGCGGAGCAGTTCGATCGCGCCCTGGAGCTCTTGGAGAAGCTGCCGCCGCCGCACGGTCAGAGCGCCACCGCGACGCTCATCGCGACCACGATCCTGTGCGGGCAGGGGCGCCGCGCCGCGTCACAGCAGGCCGCCCAGCGGCTGCTCGATGACGGGCGTCATGTCGCCGAGGCGCACTTCCTGCTCGGCCTGAGCTACGAGCACCAGGGCGACCTGGAGCGCGCGCAGAAGAGCCAGCGCGAGGCGATCCGCAGCGCGTCGCGCTTCGCCATGGCCCACTTGCATCTGGGAATCCTCCTGCGGCGCGCGGGGCAGCGCCAGCCGGCGCGCCTGGCGCTGCGGCAGGCGCTGGAGCTCCTTTTGCACGAACCAAACGAGCGCATCCTGCTGTTCGGCGGCGGCTTTCAGCGGGAAGCGCTGCTGTCGCTGTGCCGCGCCGAGCTGCGCGGCGTGGGAGGAGAGCCATGAAGGAACCGCTGGACAGCCTGGCCCAGCGCCTGCAGTCGATGCGCCTGCAGTTCGACACCTCGTTCGCGCAGCCGCTGGCCGTCACCGATGTGCCGACGCAGAAGCTGCTCGCCATCCAGGCCGGCGAGGGCCGCTTCGCGCTGCCGCTTACCGCGTGCGCCAGCATCCAGGCGTGCCCCAAGGTAGTCGCACTGCCGGCGGCGCCGCCGGGTCTCTTGGGCATCGCCGGCGTCCGCGGGCGGCTGCTCGCGGTCTATCGCCTGGCGGCGCTGCTCGGCGCCAATCACCAGGCGGCGCCGCCGCGCTGGCTGCTGGTCGCCCGCGCCGATGAGCAGGTCGGCTTCGCGGTCGAGAACATCGACGCCTATCTGCAGGTCTTCAGCACTGAGATCTTTCCCATTTCCCTGCGGGCCGAGCTGCAGAACCCGTTCTGCAGCGAGCTCCTGATTCACCAGGGCAGCGCCCGCCCGCTGCTCCAGCTCGACGCGCTGGTCGCCGCGGTGAATCGGTCAGCCCCCGCCTCGCCTTCCGCAAAGGAGCCTTAGATGTTCAGGTCCTTGACGCTCGGTCAGCAGATTGCCGCCGGAGTCCTGCTCCCCTTTATCGGTCTCCTGATGGTCCTGGTCCCGTTCTCATACTATAACGCCGTGGCGATCTCCGAGACCGGCCGCAACGTCGCCCACACCCAGGCGGTGATCCTGCGGGTCAGTGAGCTTGTCTCAAGCGGCAAAGACATCGAGATCGCGCAGCGCAGCTACCTGCTCACCGGACGCGAGGAATTCGTCACCGCCTACCGGACGCTCTCCGATGGGCTGGACAAGAAGTTCGAGGAGCTGCGCCGCCTGACCGCCGACAGCCCGGACCAGCAGCACCGCCTCGACACCATGCGGGCCCTGGTGCGCGACAAGCAGATCGAGGTGATGGAGATGATCGAGGCGCGCCGCCGCCAGGGCCTTGCGCCGGCGCTGCAGATCCTCAACGAAGGCCGCGGCGCGCACACGGTCGAGGAGCTGCGCAAGCTCGCCACGAGCGTGACCAACGCCGAGGAGGAGATGCTGCAGCGGCGCAGCAATGAGAACGCCGCCGCTTCCCGGCGGGCGATCCTGCTGCCGGTCTTCAGCGTGCCGTTCTGCCTGGGCATCATGGCGCTGGCGGTCGTGTTCATCAGCCGCAACCTGAGCCGCCAGATCGGCACCGCGGTGCAGCACATCCGCAGCTCGGCCGCCGAGCTGCAGGCGGCTGCCGGGCAGCAGACCAAGGGGGCCAAGGGCCAGGCCGCCACCGCCACCGAAGTGGCGACGACCATGCGCGAGCTGGTGTCGACCTCGCGCCAGATTGCCGAGAGCGCGCAGCGGGTCACCGGCGTCGCGGCGGACACCACGGCGGCGGCGCGCACCGGCGATCAAACGGTGCAGGGCGCCCAGGAGGCGGTCGAGCAGGTCAAGCGCCAGGTCGACCGCATCGTCTCCCACATGCTCGATCTGGGCAAGCGCACCCAGGAGATCGGCAGCATCCTGGACATCATCAACGAGCTTGCCGAGCAGACCAACATCCTGTCCATCAACGCCACCATCGAAGCCGCCGGCGCCGGCGAGTCGGGGCGGCGCTTCTCGGTGGTCGCCGACGAGATCCGCAAGCTCGCCGATCGCGTCGGCGGCTCGACCAAGGAGATCCGCAGCCTCATCGAAGAGGTGCGCGCCGCCGCCACCACCACGGTGATGGTCACCGAAGATGGCTCCAAGGCGGTGGACGCCAGCGCGCGGCAGTTCGGTGAGGTGGCGGCCAGCTTCCGCCGCATCGTCGATCTGCTGGGCAACACCGCGCAGGCGGCGCGCGAGATCGAGCTGTCGACCAAGCAGCAGACCACCGCCGTCGAGCAGGCCAGCACGGCGATCACCGATGTGGCGCAGACCGCGCGCGAGACCGAGGCCAGCTCCGGCCAGACGATGGAGACCTCGAACCAGCTGGCAAGCTTGTCGCAGCAGCTCATACGACTTGTCCGGAGCAGCGAGCGAGCCTGAGATGGCCTACGATCTCGAGAGGATGTTCCGCCTCGAGGCGAACGAGCTGGTGAGCGGCCTGACGCAGAGCCTGCTCGCGCTGGAGAAGGAACCGGAGCGCGGGGACCTCATCGCCACCTGCTTCCGCCTCGCGCATACCTTGAAGGGCGCGGCGCGCATGGTCCTGCGCACCGATGTGAGCGAGCTGGCGCACACCATGGAGGAGACGCTCGCGACTTATCGCGAGAGCGGCGATCCCATCGAGCCCGACTGCGTCAGCGATCTGCTCAAGGTCCTTGAGTGCATCCGCGGCGATCTGGAGCGGCCCGCCGCCGCCGCCCCCGGAGAGCGCCGCAGCGCGCCCGATCTGACGGCGGAGCGCTTCACGACGGTCCGCGTCGAGCTGACCGCGATGGACGCGCTGCTCGCGGCGCTGTCCGAGGCGCGCGCCCAGCTGCGCGGTCTGCACGCGGTGCAGAATCAGCTGGTGCGGGCCCAGCGCGCGGTTGCCGCGCTGCCCACGCCGTCAGGTCCGAGCGACGCCACCAGCCCCCGCGCCGCGGCCGAGCGCCAGCGCCAGCAGGCGGCGCTCGATGAGCTGCGCGACTCCCTGATGCATGCCCAGCGCGACACCGAGTCGCGGCTCGGGCGCGCCGAGCAGGAGCTGGCGCAGGCGCACGAGCTGGCGAGCACGCTGCGGCTGGTGCCGGTGAGCGCCATGTTGGCGCACCTGGAGCTGGCGGCGCGCGACGCGGCGCAGCTCCTGGGCAAGAGCATCGCGCTGGAGCTGC
>DAOMZC010000640.1:0-4372 GCA_035437965.1 Pseudomonadota bacterium | reverse complement strand
CCCCGAGGCCGTGCCCCCCGGGGTCCAGGTGCTGTCGGCCAGCGGGTGCGCCGTGCTGCCGGGCCTGGTGCAGGGCCACGTCCACCTGTGCCAGACGCTGTGCCGCGGCGCCGCCGACGATCTGCCGCTGCTCGCCTGGCTGCGCGAGCGCCTGTTCCCCTACGAGGCGGCGCTGAGCGAAGAGGACATCACCCTGGCGGCGCAGCTCGGCACGGCGGAGCTCCTGCTATCGGGGACGACGGCGATCCTGGACATGGGCACGGTGCACCACCAGGACGCGCTGTGCGCCGCCGTCGCCGCGACCGGCCTGCGAGCCACCGTCGGCAAGGCGATGATGGATCTGGCCGCCGCGGTCCCGCCCCGCCTGCGCGAGACGACGGCGCAGTCGCTGGCCGACTCCGACGCGCTGTGCCAGCGCTGGCACGGCAAGGAAAACGGCCGCATCCGCTACGCCTATGCGCCGCGCTTCGCCCTCTCGTGCACCGAGCGCCTGCTCAGCGAGGTCGCCGAGCGGGTCAATGCCCGCGGTGCGACCCCGCCGCTCGGGCGCGACCCCGGCCCGCGCATCCACACCCACGCCGCCGAGCAGCTCGAAGAGATCGAGCTCGTGCGGACCCGGTTCGCCGCCGGCAACGTCGAGGCGCTGGCCCGCCTCGGCATCCACGGCCACCGCGTCACCCTGGCGCACTGCGTGCACGTCGGCGCCATCGAGCGCCAGCTGCTGGCGGCGCACGGCACCCACGTCGCCCACTGCCCCTCGTCGAACCTTAAGCTCGGCTCGGGGCTGGCGCCGGTGGTCGAGCTGTTGCAGGCCGGCGTCAACGTCGCCATCGGCGCCGACGGCGCGCCGTGCAATAACCGGCTCGACGGCTTCACCGAGCTGCGCCTGGCCGCGCTGCTGCAAAAAGGCCGCCTCGGACCCGACGTGCTGCCGGCGGCGCGCGCCCTGGAGCTCGGCACCCTCGGCGGCGCCCGGGCGCTCGGCCTGCACGGCGAGCTCGGCAGCCTGGAGCTCGGCAAGCGCGCCGATATCACCGTCGTCGACCTGACCGGAGCGCACGTGCTGCCGGTCCACAATCCAATCTCGGCGGTCGTCTACGCCGCCCAGGCCGCCGATGTCCGCTACGTCCTTGTCGACGGCCACCTGCTGGTCGACCGCGGTCAGCTCACCGCCCGCACCGGCCTCGACCTCGCCCGCCTGCGGGCCCAGGCCAGCGAGCGCGTCCCGCAGCTCATGCGCCGCGCCGGCCTGGCCTAATCCCGACCCGCTCCCGACCTGACCCTGACCCTGACCTGACCCTGGCTCTGCCTCGGGGACCGGCGCTGCCTTGCAGGCGCGCGGCCAGTGGGATTTAATGTAAGGTTGCAATGACAGAACCTACAAACCCCACGGTCACGATCTCAGGCTTTGAGATCGCTTGGGATCTGGCCCAGGGCATCAACCTGTGGGCGGGCGTGCCCACGCTGAGCATGTGGATCCCGAGCACCGTGGCCGGGCTCATGGCCGGCTTCCAGAGCATGGTCGGCACCGAGCGCTTCAACCTCTGCATGCAGGTCGGCGGCCAGCAGAGCGTCGATACCGACTGGGCCATCTGCTCGAGCGCGCCGAGCTTCGAGGAGGGCCTGCAGCGCATGTCCGAGATCGCCTGGCCGGCGGGCTGGGGACGCTGGATGCTGGTGTCGCTCGATCGCGAGGCGAAGGTCGCGGTCATGCGCGCGGTCAACAGCTGGGAGGGGCTGTACCAGAAGGCGCTCGGCGTGTGCTGGGGCAGCGGCATGATGGCGGGGAAGTTCTCGGGCCTCATCGGCCGCCTCCTCGGGGTCGGGTGCTGGGCCGAGCAGACAGTGTTTGCCGCCCAGGGGGCCGCGTACGACGAGTTCGTGGTGCGGCAGTCGCAGCAGACGCCGCAGCAGCGCCTCGACGAGCTCCTGCAGCAGGGCAAGGCGAGCAGCGCCGACCTCGCGGTGGCGCTGGAGAAGCTCAAGCAGGAGATGCAAGAGCGCGAGCGCACGAGCGCCGACCTGCGCGAGAAGCTGCAGGTCATCGAGCGCCAGGAGGAGTCGCTGCGCACCCTCTCGGTGCCGATCGTGCAGGTGTGGGACGGCGTGCTGACGGTGCCCTTGATGGGGTCGCTGGACGGGCAGCGCGCCAGCGAGATGATGGAGCGGCTGCTCGCCGAGATCGTCAGCGCCCGCGCCCGCTACGCCATCCTCGACCTGACCGCGGTGGCGGTGGTCGACACCAGCACGGCGGATCACCTGGTGCGCATCGTGCGCGCCATCGAGCTCCTCGGGGCGCGGCCGATTATCGCCGGCATCTCGCCCGCGGTGGCCCAGACGATGGTCTCCCTTGGGGTCGACCTGTCGCGCCTCACCACCTTGCGCAACCTGCAGGAGGCGCTCAAGGCGTGCATGCACTGGATCGATGAGGCCAACGAAACCAGCCGGCCGCAGCGCTGACCGGCAGACGCAAGGGGGAATACATGGTGCGAATCGCAGTCCTCAGCGAGCAGGTGAGCTCGCAGATCCGGACCGCCAACGTCGATCGGCCGCGCGAGCTGGAGAACGTCCAGGTGGTGTGGAGCGGGACCTCGGGCGATGAGCTGCGGCGGCGCGGCAAGGCCCTGCGGCCCCAGGTCCTCGTCGTCGAGATGGCCCTGCTCGGCGAGGGGCCGGCGGTGCGCCACGAGCTCGACGAGCTGCTCGCCAGCACCGAGGCCGAGCTGGCCCTGGTCCTTTACACCTTCACCCGCCGCGAGCACGTCCAGCAGCTAAACTCGACGCGCAGCCGCGCCCTCAAGGCGCCGATCAGCCTGGCGACGCTGCGGCTGAACATGCTCAGCCTCCTGGTCAAGGACGCGCTGCGCACAAACGCCGCCGAGCCCGAGCCGCGCAGCCCCAGCGCCGCCCCGGCAGCCCAGCCGGTGCGGCCGGAGTCCGAGATGCCCGAGCCCCCTGCCCGAAAGAACCCCGCGGCCCTCGCTCCGGTGGACAGCAGCGCCGAGCCGCTGCCGGGAGCCAGCCAGCCGCGCCTGTTCAGCCAGGCCCAGCTCGGTCGCCTGCAGGAAATCAAGTCCGCGGTGCGCTGCGAGTGCCCGAGCCACCTGTCCGAGCTCGTCACCAGCCTGGCGGCGTTCGAAGAGTACTCGCGCAGCTGCGAGAACCGCGACGTCGAGGACGCCAAGCTGCACGCCCACCTGTACAGGCAGACCAGCCGCGCCCGCCGGGTGATGGAAGAGGCGCTCTTGGCGCTCTGCCAGTACGAGAAGATCGAGCTCTAGGCCGCTCAGAGGGCGCGCAGGCGGCGCAGCACCGCGCGGTAGCGCTCGCGACTGGCGGCGGCCTGCGGGTGGTGACGGTCGCGGACCACCCAGCGGCCGCCGACGAGGACATCGCGCACCAGCGCCCGGCCGGGCCCCAGCACCGCGGCGTCGAGCAGCGTGTCATCGTCGAGGTCGGCGAGGCTCGGGTCCTGCCCATCGAGCACGACCAGATCGGCGCGCCGCCCGACGGCGAGCTCCGAGGTCGGCTGCCCCGCCGCCTGGGCCCCGCCGTGCAGCGCCGCGCTGAGCAGCGTGCGACCGACCGAGCTGCCCGGGCCGCGGACCAGCACGTTGCGCTGCTGGTGCAAGAGCCGCTGGCTGTACTCAAGGACGCGCAGCTCCTCGAACGGATCGACGCAGACGTTGCTGTCCGAGCCGATGCCCAGGCGCCCGCCGCGGCCGAGGTAGCGGGCGCCGGCGAAGATCCCGTCCCCGAGGTTCGCCTCGGTGGTCGGGCACAGGCCGACCACCGCGCCGCTGCGCGCCAGGCCATCGACCTCGCTGTCGTCGAGGTGGGTGGCGTGCACCAGGCAGTAGCGCGGGCCGACCGCGACCTGATCGAGCAGCCACTTTACCGGGCGCGCGCCGGTGTGTTGAAGGCACGCCGTCACCTCCGCCTGCTGCTCGGCGATGTGCAGGTGGATGGGCGCCTGCCCGTCGAGGCTGTCGAGGAGCGCGACCGCCGCCCGCAGCTCGTCCAGGGTGACCGCGCGCAGCGAGTGCGGGGCGATGCCGAGCCGCAGCAGCGGCTGCCCGCGGGTCCGCGCGTGCAGCTCGGTGACAAGGCGCGCGTAGGAGTCCTGGTCGTGCAGGAACCGGCGCTGGGCGGGAAGGGGCGCGGCGCCGCCGAAGCCGCTGTGGGCGTAAAGCACCGGCAGCAGGGTCAGCGCGATGCCGGCGGTGCGCGCCGCTTCGAGGATGCGCAGCGCGAGCTCGGCCGGCTGCGCGTAGGGCTGGCCGCTCGGGTCGTGGTGCAGGTAGTGGAACTCGGCGACCGTGGTGTAGCCGTGGCGGACGAGCTCGACGTAAAGCTGGGTCGCGATGATCTC
>DAOMZC010000639.1:0-4373 GCA_035437965.1 Pseudomonadota bacterium | reverse complement strand
GAGCTGCCCGCGCAGCATGAGCCACAGCGACCGCCCCTGCAGCCGCATCACATCGGCCCCGCGCGCAAGGGTCGAGGCCAGGACCAGGCTGCGCACCCGCTGCGGCGCCATGAGGGCGACCTGCTGGGCGATGACGCCCCCCATCGAGTGCCCGACCAGGTGCGCCGACTCCCAGCCCAGGTGGTCGAGCAGACCGAGCGCATCTCCGGCCATCTGCTCGATCGACAGCGGCGCCGCGAGCGGAGCGCTGGCGCCGATGCCGCGGTTGTCAAACCACGCCAGGCGGTGACCCTGCGCGAGCCCATCGATCTGGGGCCGCCAGGCGGCGCCGATGCAGCCGACCCCCTGGATCAGCAGCAGCCGGGGTCCCTGGTCACCGGCGGTCTCATAGTGGATCTGGGCTCCGGGCAGGCTGACGAGCGGCATCGTCCGCCCATGGTACACCAGCACGCCGCCGTCGCGTACTGCCGGACGCATAAGTCCTTCATGCCAGCAAGCCGGCAGCAGGAAAACGGAGTACGTATGTGAATCCCTGGTGGGACCCGCCGCCGACCCTGCTGCCGGCGCAGCACACCTTCTCACTGGAGCCCACCTAGGGTTTTCCCGGTGCGGGGTCGCGAGCTCCCAGGGACTCTGGTGCAGCTTGTAAACTCCGCTTGGTACGGGGTCCATCCTGTAAGATAATCGACGCCGTGAATTGTGATCTCTGACACAGACTGTCTGTCCAGGGACTCGACTCGACTCGACTCGCGGCGACTGGACCGGCAGGGAGCTGGTGTGCGGATGGACGACATACTGCACTTTGGCAAACACTGGATGCGCTTGGAAGGAGACATCCTGTTCTGCAAGTACGTCGGCATCATCACCGTGCCGGACGTCCAGGAGAGCATGCAGATGCTCGACAAGCGGCTGGTCAAAGGGACGACCTACTACATCCTTGCCGACACCTCCGCGGTGACCGGCATGGAGGCGGCGGCGCGCAAGATCTCGACCGACTGGTACGCCCGTCACGACATCGGCTGCGCGGTCAACTTCGGCGCCGGAGCCGTCACCCGCGCGGTCGCGGCGCTGATCCTCAGCCTGCTGCGCCTGCTGCACAAGAACGACCTGCCGTCCCATTTCGTGAAGACCGAAGAAGAAGGGCGCGCCTGGATCCAGGAACAGCGCCGGCGCCGCGTCGCCAGCAAGCAGTTCAAGTAGCGATCTCTCGCGCCGTCCCGCCCGCGCCCGACCCTCCTTAACCGCAACCTCGCCGCACCCCGCTGCGTCATCGGTGATGGTGCGCACAGATGGTCGCCTTTTGTCGAAGTGTATCCGGGTTTTGACAGCGTGCGCGAGCCCGTGCGGCCGATCGTCGCCGAGCAGGTCCGCGCGCCGGGCGATGCGGCAGACCACGGCGGAGGTGACGCTGAGCGGCGGGCTGGAATCGGGTAAGGAACACCCGTTCGTGCTCGGGGTACTCGGCTCTGCCATGCACGGGCCGGAGGCGCTGCATGTGTGTATGACGATCCGCTGACCCGCCAGGCGGGCAGCCTGCTGTCCGTGCCGGCGGCGGGCCGCGCCTACGGTAGCGCGGCGTTCAGCGGGTAGGGCGCGCGGGGCCGCGGCGGGTGGAACTCGTCGCGGTTACACATTCTCCGGAAGCGGGTTGCGGAAGCTCACGTTGAGCAGGTTCCAGGCGTTGATCGCCGCAATCGCGAAGCCTAGCTCGGCGATCTCCGCATCGCTGAAGTGCGCCCGCAGGCGTGCGAATTCCTCGTCGCTGAGATCGCTGTGTGGGGTGGCGGTGACGAGCTCTGCCCAGCGCAGGGCGGCGCGCTCGCGATCGCTGAAGAACGGCGCCTCGCGCCAGCCCGCCACCGCGTTGAGGTGGCGCGCGTCCACACCCAGGCGGACCAGATCCCGCCAGTGCATGTCCATGCAGAAAGCGCAGCCGTTGATCTGCGACACCCGCAGGAACACCAGGTCGGTCAGCCGGTGACCGAGCAGGTCCTTCTGGATGGCGGCGGACAGATCGAGCATTCCCTTGAACGCCTTGGGGGCAAGCTTGAAATAAGGAAGACGGGCTTGGTGGGTCATGACGTGGCCTTTCTCTGCTTGGGGGGGACCGCTCCATGCGGCCTCCATGCAGCAAAGACGCGCGGCGCTCGGCGTTTGTGACATCGCAGCGCGGTCGGTGCCGCAGCTTGCATGGCGGGACCGGATTGGCCACAATCGGTCGATGAGCAGCCCTGACTGGAAGCCCACCGCCTGCATCCTCTGTGAGTGCAACTGCGGCATCGAAGTGGAGCTCGGCGGCGACGACGGCCGGAGCCTCGTCCGCCTGCGCGGCGACAAGCGCCACCCCGGCTCGCGCGGCTACGCCTGCGAGAAGGCGCACCGCCTGGACTTCTACCAGCACGGCCGCGACCGCGTGACCACCCCGCTGCGCCGGCGCGCCGACGGCAGCTTCGAGCCGATAAGCTGGGACACCGCGATCCGCGAGGTCGCCGCCCGCCTCGCCGCGGTGCGCGACACCTACGGCGGCGAGACGATCTTCTATTACGGCGGCGGCGGCCAGGGCAACCACCTGCCCGGCGCCTACGCGACCGCGACGCGGCGGGCGCTCGGCTCGCGCTACCGCTCCAGCGCCCTGGCGCAGGAAAAGACCGGCGAGTTCTGGGTCAGCGATCGCATGCTTGGGACCAGCACGCGCGCCGATTTCGAGCACTGTGATGTTGCCCTGTTCCTCGGCAAGAACCCCTGGCACTCGCACTCCATCCCGCGCGCCCGGGTGACCCTCAAGGCGCTGGCCGCCGATCCGGCGCGCACCCTGATCGTCATCGATCCGCGCCGCACCGAGACCGCGGAGCTCGCCGACATCCACCTGCAGGTCCGTCCCGGCGGCGACGCCTGGCTGCTGGCGGCGCTGCTCGCCACCCTGGTCGAAGAGGACCTCATAAATCACGCCTTCGTCGGCGCTCACGCCGTCGGGCTGGCCGAAGTGGTGGCGGCACTGCAGACCGTCTCGATCGCCGCCGCCTGCGCCCGCGCCGGAGTCGACGAGGCGCTGGTCCGCCGCACCGCCCGCGTCATCGCCGGCGCCCGCGCCTTCGCCAGCTTCGAGGATCTGGGCGTGCAGATGAACCACCACTCGACGCTGGTGAGCTACCTGCACAAGCTCCTTGTCGCGCTTACCGGCAGCATCGGCAAGCCGGGCACCCACTTCATCCCGACCACCATGGTCCCGCTATGGGGCGGTGAGTCGCCCAAGCCGAGCCCCGTGGTGGGCGCGCGGATCATCAGCGGCCTTGTCCCCTGCAACGTGATCGCCGACGAGATCCTCACCGACCACCCCAAGCGCTACCGCGCCATGATCGTCGAAGCCGCCAACCCGGCCCACTCGCTGGCCGACTCCAAGCGCATGCGCGCGGCGCTGCGCGCGCTCGACACGGCGGTCGTGATCGACGTCGCGATGACCGAGACCGCCCGCCTTGCCGACTACATACTCCCCGCCGCGACGCAGTTCGAGAAGGCCGAGGCGACGTTCTTCAACTTCGAGTTCCCCGCCAACGTCTTCCACCTGCGCCCGCGCCTGTTCCCGCCGCCCGACGGACCGCTGCCGGAGGCCGAGATCCACGCCCGGCTGTGCGAGGCGCTGGGCGCGATTACCGAAGACCACCTGGCTCCGCTGCGCGCCGCCGCGGGCGCCGGCCGCACGGCCTACGCCGAGGCGCTGATGGCGTATGTGCTGGGCGACTCCAAGCTGACCCACATGGCGCCGGTGCTGCTGTATCGCACGATGGACCTGCCGGTCGAGCAGCGTGAGGGCGCGGTCCTGTTTGGGCTCGCTCTGCGCCTGGCGATGCAGGCCCCGGCGGCGCTGCAGCGCGCCGGCTTTGGCGGCACGCCGCTTCAGATGGCCGACGCGCTGTTCACCGCGATCCTCAACAGCCACTCGGGCCTGGTGTTCGCCGTCGATGAGTGGGCCGATGTGCTGCAGCGCCTGGCGACCCCGGATCGCAAGGTGCACCTCGCGCTGCCCGACCTGCTTGCCGAGCTCGCGCGGATGCTCGACGAGCCCGCGGCGTCCGACGCCGAGTTCCCATTCGTCCTGTCGGCCGGCGAGCGCCGCTCGTTCACCGCCAACACGATCGTCCGCGACCCGCTGTGGCGCAAGAAGGACCCCGGCGGCGCCCTGCGCGTAAGCCCCGCCGACGCCGCCGAGCTCGGGGTGAGCTCGGGCGACACGGTGCGCCTGAGCACCCGGCAGGGCAGCGCCGTGGTCACGATCGAGGTCTCCGACTCGATGCAGCGCGGCCACCTTGCGCTCCCCAACGGACTGGGCGTGACCTACCCGCTGGCGGACGCGCCGCCCGCGCCCGACCAGACCC
>DAOMZC010000638.1:0-4386 GCA_035437965.1 Pseudomonadota bacterium | reverse complement strand
CGTAGACGTGACCGATGATCTCGTCGTCGACGCTGTCGCGGCTCTCCCAGGTGGTGCCGTTCCAGTGCAAAAGCTTGCTCTCGCTGCCGGTGCCGCCGGGCGAGCGGGCGACCCACACGTCGCTGGCGCTGGAGCCCCAGATGCTGGTCAGGTCATGATCGGTGGGAACCGGGAGCCGCTTCCACTGGCTGCCGTTCCAGCGCAGCACGACGCCGGCAGCGCCGACGATCCACACGTCGCTCGCAGAGAACGCGTGGATGTCCCGCAGGTACTCGGTGATTCCGGGGTCGGACGTGCGCCAGCCCGAGCCATCGAAGTGGACGACCGCGCCTTTGAGGCCGATCGCCCAGGCATCGCCGGGAGCCGGCGCGACTACATCACGCAGCTCATCGGAGGTGCTGCTCTCGACGGTGGACCAGGGGCCGCCGCCCGCGCACGCGGACAGGGCCAGGAAAAGTACGGTACCGAAGATGCGAAGCTGCGCCACGGGACACCTATGAAATAAAGGGGGGAAGACCTGCGAGCGGGCCAAACATACAGGACAACCAGGGTCTCTGGCGGCTGGATCCGCTCGGCTCGCTGCAGAAATTTTTGCGACCAGCGGCCGGGCGCGGCGTCCTTTCAGAGACGCAGGAAGGAGCCCATGGACCGACCGCTTGATAACCCGCCTGATCGAAGCCCAGCCTGGCGCAGCTGGCTGGCTTTTGGCGCCGTCCTCTTGGCGCTGTGGGCCGTGGTGGCGTGGGTGCAGCAGCCGCCCAAGCCGCTCGGGCTCGACGCCCCCGCCGAGCAGTTCTCGGAGCAGCGAGCGATGGCGGTGGTGCGCAAGCTCGCCGATGAGATCGGACCGCATCCGGTGGGCAGCGCAGCGGGCGCCGCCGCCGCGGAGTACCTGGCCGGCGAGCTGCGCAAGCTGCCGCGGCTGGCGGTCGAGGTCCAGGACGCCGAGGGCGATACGCGCCTCAATGTATGGACGGAAGTAAACTTCCACTACCGCGTGCGCAACGTGGTGGCGCGGCTTGCCGGCCGGCGCTCGGACGCCATCCTGATCAACGCCCACTACGACTCGCCGGTCGAGGCCAACGGCGGCGCCGACAACGGCATCGGGACGGCCGCGGCGCTCGAGGCGATGCGGGCGCTGGCCGCTTCGCCGCAGCTTGCGTGGTCGGTGGTCCTGAACCTCAATGGCGGCGAGGAGGCCGGCTCGGGAGGGGCGGCGGGATTTCTCCAGCACCGTTTCGCCAAAGATGTACGCGCGTTCATCGACACCGATGGCTCGGGCGGCGGCAAGGCGAACCTGCTGGCCGCGAGCGCGCAGGTTCCGGCGCTGCTGCGCGCCTATGCTCGCGCCGTCCGCTCGCCGCAGGCGACCATCTTCGGCAACGACTTCGTGCAGAGCGGTCTGACCCAGGTAAGCGGCGACTTCGAGCCGCTGTCGCGGGCCGGTCTGCCGGGGCTCGACTTCGGGGCGGTCCAGGATGTCTGGGGGGTGCATACATATCTGGATCGGTCCTCCCGCTTGCAGCCGGGAACTCTGCAGGATCTGGGCAGCACCATCTTGGCGGTCACGCGAGAGCTGGCGCGCGAGGCTCCGAGCCTCCAGGTCGAGCCCGAGCGGACCGTCTACTACGACCTGCTGGGGCAGACTACCCTGGTCTACTCCATGCGGACCGCGCGCTGGCTGGCGCTCGGCGCGCTGGCGCTGATGGTGGCGGTCATCGGCCTTGTGCTGCGGCGCAGCGAAGTGACCGTACGCCTGCTGGCGCGCAGTGCGGGGTGGATCCTGCTCTCGGCGGTCGCCGGGCTGCTGGCGGCGCTGCTGGCGGCGCTGCTGCTGGCCGGGGTGCTGCGGCGGCCCCATGGCTTCTATGCCACGCCGTGGCTGATCGTGCCGTGCTTCGCGGTCGCGGGGCTCTGCGGAGTGCTGGCGGTGCACGCGTGGTGGCGGCGGCGCGCGCTGGCTGCAGGCGTCAGCGCGGAGACGAGCGCCCTTGCGGCCTGGGCGGGCGGGCTCCTTTTGTGGGGGGTGGTGCTGGCGCTGTGCAGCGCGTCCTCTCTGGGGGTCGGCTATCTGGCGCTGTGGTGGCTGACGCCGGCGACGCTGGCGCTGGGGGCGGGCGTGCTTTTGCCGGGTCAGCGCTGGCGGCTGTGGCTGGCCAGCGTCGCGGTGGGCGCCGCGGGCCTCATCCATCTGGCCGCGGGTCTGGTCCCGGCGATCATCGGCATGCTGGTCGGGATGAACCCGGGGCCGGCACCGGGGGATGTGCCGATCGCGGTGCTGCTCTGGCTGCTCATCGTCCTGCCGCTGGCGCTGAGCGGCCTTGTGGCCCTGCATCGCGCCGGCCAGCTGCCGCGGGCGCTTGCCGGATGCGCGGCGATTGCCGGGATTGGGATTGTCGCGACGGCCCTGCAGGCGCCCTACTCGGCGGCGCGGCCCAAGCGGCTGATGGCGGTTCATGCGACCCGCGAAGGGCAGACCGCGCTGGTTCTGATGAGTCAGGACTATCCGTCGCTGGCGCCCGCCCTGACCGGGCTGCCCGAGGTCCAGCCGGTGCCCCCGAGTGAAGACTGGCCGAACTTCCTGCCGCCGGGCTGGGTCCCGCCCTTCAGCCACAAGCTGCCGGCGCAGCCGCTGCCGACGCCGCCGCCGCGCCTGGAGGTCCAGGAGCAGAGCAGCGACCCCGGCGTCCGCACCGTGAAGCTGCGCCTTTACGCCACGGGCTGGGTGACGTTCCTGCAGATTCCCCATCAGCCGCTGGCCGGCTGGTCGCTGGCCGGTCCGCTGCCGCAGCCGCTGCCTGGACAGCAGACGATCTCGGCGCTGTTCGTCGCCCCCGATCCCGCCGGGCAGGCGCTGACGCTGCAGCTGCGCGGCACCGCGCCGGTCGAGATCTCGGTCCTGCAGTTCCACGGTCCCGAAGCAAGTCCGGAGCTTGCCGAGCTGCGCCGGCGTCTGCCCGCGTGGACGGCGGTGAACGCGCGCACGCTGCAGGTCGCGCGGGTCAAGCTGTAGGAGGGCGCGGCCTGCCAGCTCAGCGCGGCGGGCCGAGTCTGGGGTCCGGCGTCCGCTGCTTGCGGGCGCTCACCAGATCGGAGTGTACGTACTCGACCTCGCCCTTCTTATCGAGCAGGAACACCGCATCCTGACCATCTTCGGAAGCGTAGTACCAGGGGGCGCGCCGCGTCAGCTCGGTCTTCTCGCCGGCGGACTCGCGCAGCAGCCGGTCGCCCTTTACCGTGTACTTCCAGATAAGGCCGCACTGCTTGTACTCCCCGGCGATCGCGGCGAGCTCCTTTGTCGCCGGCGCGATCGGCGGGTGCGGCGGGTCGCGCTTCTCTTCAAGACCGGCGAAGACAGAAGTGGCCCGAGCGACGCTCTTGCGCAGGCTGACGCCGTTGAGGTTCGCGAGCACCGCAATTCCGAACTTCTTGCTGGGAATGATGCGAATAAACGATCCGTAGCCCCGCCGCACGCCGCCGTGCTCGAAGACCGGTACACCGGCAAGATCGTAGGCCACGGTCCCAAAGCCGTACCAGAACTTTCCGCGGTCTTCCGGCGGCATCGGCAGCTGGAAGCGGCGGCGGAAGAACTCGCTCGCGACGGCCGGCTTCCCCAGCGGCGCGCCCGAGAGCATGCCGACCAGGAAGCGCCCCAGATCATCGGCGTTCGCGAACACCGAGCCGCCGGGATACATCGCAACGCTTTCCGGCAGCGGCCGCACGACCTGCACCCCGCCGTTTCCCTGAAGGTGCCCCTGGGCCAGCGGCCGGGTCAGCGCGAGCAGCGGTCGCAGCGTCGAGGACTTCATCCCCAGCGGCGCGAAGACCAGCTGCTCCATGGCGTCCGCGTAGGGCTTGCCGGTCGCCACCTCGAGGATCCTTCCGGACAAGTAATACGAAGGACCGGCGTAGGAGAACTGCGCGCCGGGCTCGGTGTAGAAGCGCGGCGCCGAAGGCCAGGCGGCGATCTCGGTCTGCAGCGCGTCGTCGTCTTTGGACTCGCGACCCGGGGCGGCCTCGCACAGTCCCGCCGAGTGAGAGAGGAGCTGCTGGAGGCTGACGCGCGCGAACGCCTCACCCAGAGCCGGAACATAGCGCGTGACCGGCTGGGCGAGCGACAGCTTGCCGTCGGCGACCAGGTTCAGCACGGCCGTCGCCGTCAGCATCTTGGTGGTCGAGCCGAGGCGGAACAGGGTCGCGGTGGTCACCGGGGTGGACTCTTCGCTGCTGGCGCGTCCGAAGCCGCGCGCGTACACAACGGCGCCGTCTCTGACTACTACCATCGCCGCGCCCGGGGTGTGGGTCTGCGCCAGCTCTTCTTCGATGACCTTCTCCAGCGCGGCCACCGCGGCGGCAGGAGTACGGGGCTGCGCAAGAGCGCTGCCG
>DAOMZC010000637.1:0-4386 GCA_035437965.1 Pseudomonadota bacterium | reverse complement strand
CGAGGCCCTCGGTGGCCTGGCCGGAGAACAGCTTGACCGCGAGCAGCACATCGAGCGCCGGGACGGGGAAGTTGTTCGGGTTGCGCACCGTGATCGTCGTCCCGAACTGGAACACCAGCTGATCCCGCGGCGGCGGCGGCCCGATCGCCACCGCGCAGCCAAGGCGCGCGATCTGATCCTGGATGACCACCGGGCAGTAATAGGCCCCGAGCTGGTTCATGTTCGGGTAGCGCGTAAGCTGCATCGGCGTCGCGGTGACCGTCGGGTTCAGGGCATTGCCGCCGCCCCCGGCGCCGCCGACGCCGCCCACCTGCTGCAGGACTTTGTTGAGCTCTGCGCACCCGGGCAAGACGGCCAGGGAGGACACGATTAGCACGCCGAGCGCTCGGCGCTGCCAGGAACTGTCGCGGGTCTTATTCATGAAGCTGTCTCCTCTTGGTATCTTATCACGCACGCGGCGGCTAAAACGACAAGCGACCGCCCAGACGCAGCAGCAGCGGGGCCTGGAAGGCGGTGGGCTGACCGTAGTTGCTGTTTACGATGAGCTGTCCGCCATCGTTTGGCCGCAGGTAGCGCAGGTCGGCCGGCCGCCCACCGAGGATCGGGTTTACGATCGAGAAGGTGTACTCATCGTCGACGTTCGTCACCTCCTGCTGATTTAGGACGTTCAGCACATCCACGAACAGCGAAAGCTTGGCCTGCTTGCCGAGCTTCTGGTCGTAGCCGACATGCAGGTCGAGCTGGGTGATCATCGGGGTCCGCCCGCCCGAGCCCGAGGGCAGGATCAGCGTCTGCCGCCCGCCGTAGGCGATGTGCGCGCCCAGCACCTGAATCGGCCGCCCCGAGATCGCGGTGAAGGTGAGGCTCAAGGTCAGCGTGCCGCCGATGCGGGTGAGCGGCTGGGCATAGTACCCGGTGAGCTTTACGTTGTGCGGCCGGTCGTTGTTGAGCGGCCCGTTGCGGTTGGCGGTAAGGTCGATGATGTCGTACTGCGAAGAGATGTTCGGATCCAGCTGGTTCACATACGGCGAGAACAGCCCCGGATAGTTCCCCAGGAGCCGCGCGTAGGTGTAGCTTGAGATCACCGAGAAGCGGTTCGAGAACCGCTTATTGATCGTGAACGTCACCGCGTGATAGTCGCGCTGCGGCTTGGGAAACAGCACCGCCGCCTTGTAGACGTTCAGGCGGTCGCTCGCCAGCGTGGCGGCGGCCTGCAGCGCCTCGTTGCCGGGGCTGCGGGCGGCGAGCTCCGCGGCCTGCTGGGCGGCCTGCTCCAGCTGCCGGGCGACCGCGGGATCGGGCTCCAGCCCCGGGTTGGCGATGAAGTAGTTGCTGCCGCCGTCCACCGACAGGTCTTCGACGATGGTGCCGATCTGGCGGTAGGTGTAGAAGGCGCCGACGACTATGTCCGCCCCGACATCGAACTGCGCGCCGGCGACCACCTCATCCACAAACTGACCGCGCAGGCCCGGCGCCACCGGTCCGTACGAGCCGCCCGACAGCCGCGGCGTATCCAGGCTGCACGGAGCGCCGGCGCTCGTCGCTGGAACCGGTACCGGCCGCCCGCCCGGCTGCAGCGCGACCCGCGGACAGTCCGAGGCGAAGCCGCGACCGCGCAGGAAGCCCTCTTCGCTGAAGATGCGGTCGTTGAGATCCATGGGAATGGACTCGTAGAAGCGGCCATAGTTGAAGTACAGCTTGGAGCGGCCCTTCTTGGTCAGGTCGTACGCAATCCCCAGGCGCGGCGCGACGTTGTCGGTCAGGAAGACCGCCCGGCTGTGGTCGGTGGCGAACAGCTCCTGCAGCTCCCAGCGCACGCCGGCGTTGATCACCAGCCCCGGCAGCGGACCGAAGTTCCAGCTGTCGCGCAGGTACAGGCCCCAGTTGCGCGTCTCGGTCTCGGCGCGGAAGTCGGGGAAGCAGAACCGGCCGTCTCCCTGGCAGGGGATGCCGGGCTGGCCGTAGAAGTTATTCGGTCGCGAAAGAGCGTAGCCGCGGCTTATGCGCAGGCCGCCGCCCGCGGCGTCGGTCTCCCAGGTGATGCGGCCGCTGAACGGGTCGCTGGGATCGAAATCGGTGCCGGTGTACTTCTTGGTGTTGTCGAGCAGCCCGTCCTCGAAGTCCAGGCCGAGCTTCAGCGCGTGGTTGCCGAGCGCCCGCAGGAAGTAGGTGAGAGAAGCCTGCAGCGAGTGGCGCTGCATCGTGCGCAGCGGCGTGTACTGACCAAAGCCGCCGCGCGTGTAGTCGGTCACCGGGCAGGGGTTGAACGACTGCCCGCCCTGCAGGCGGCGCTGGCACTCGGGGATGCTCTCGAAGTCGGCCAGCGAGTAGGGGTTGTCGCCGGGGGCGCGGTAGCGGATCTGCTGCAGGTCGATGGCGTCGGGCAGCTCCTCCTGATGGACGTAGTGGAAGCCGTAAAGGAGGTCGAGCTGCAGCTTGCGCTCCAGGAACTTGCCGATGTAGTGCGCGGTCAGATCGTGCACCTGCGCCGACCGGCTTATGTGCTGGGCAAACAGATCGCTTGAGTAGGGGTTGCTGCTGCCGGTGGTGCTGTAGCCGCTGCCCGAGCCGTACTCGCTGCCAAACTGCGGCGAGCCGATGTAGCCGAGGATGATGTTGTGATCGGGGCTCAGGTTGATCTGCAGCTTGGCGATCCAGTTGTAGATGCGCCGCGACTCCTCGATCTGCTGGCTGCGCCCGGGGACCTCGACGGTGCGCCGGGCCAGGTCGCGCAGTCCGCCGACCAGCACCGGATCGGAGAGGTAACCCGGAGTCTGGTAGTCGGGATCGGGCTCCGGCTGCTGGACGCGGATCGCGCGGTCGGTGACCGTGGTGGTGAAGGTGGGAGCGAAGCCGACGTAGAACCAGAGCCGGTCCTTGATCAGCGGGCCGCCCAGATCGAAGCCGAAGTCGTACTGGTTGAGGATGCGGGTGCGGGTGGCGATGGCCTCGCCCAGGCGCGCGATCGCCCGCGCCTGCGCCTGGAAGGGCGCCACCGAGCCGAACACGCTGCCGTGGAATTCATTGCTGCCGGTCTTGGTGGCGATGGTGATGACGGCCCCGGTGGCGCGGCCGTACTCGGCCTGGTAGCCGCCGGAGATGACGTTTACTTCCTGGATGAAGTTCTGGTGCAGCTGGGTCGAGACCAGGCCGAAGGCGAGATCGGTGGTGCTGAGGCCGTCGATGAGCACCGTGCTCTCGTTGCCGCCCGAGCCCGAGAACGACACCCCGACATCCCCGCCGGCGACGCCGCGCGGCGCGACGTCGGCGGCGCCGGGGGCGAGGCTGAGCACCGACTCGTAGGTGCGACCGCGCACCGCGGTGTTCTGCAGGATCTCCTGGTTGATCTCGACGCCGGTGTTGGCGCTGGCGGTGTCGACGTTGGGGGCGCGCTCGCGGATGACGATGCGGTCGCCGCCGCTGGCGCGCTTCTCCGGCACGGTGGCGTTGATGGTGAGGGTCTTGTTCTGGGCCACCCGGATGCCGGGGCGCTCGACGACGACGTCGTTGAAGTAGAAGCGCACCGTGTAGCCGTCGCCGGGCGGCAGCTGGGTGATGAGGTAGCGGCCCGCCTTATCGGTTATCTCGGTCTGATCCCCCTGCAGGGCGGCGCCGGTGACCTGGACGGTGACCCCCGCAAAAGGCTGTCCGGTGCGCTGGTTGGTGACGGTGCCCTGCAGCTGACCGAGCTGGATCTGCGCCTGCGCCACGCCCCCGAGCAGGAGGAGCAAGAGGAGCGGCAGACCGCGGAGCATGCAGGACGAGCGCGGCACCCGCGCTCTCCGAGAGGGAAACAAGGCGAGTACCGGTTGCATCGAGGGTCACTCCCAATAGGTGGGTGACGAAGCTATACAACCGCACTTGCCGTACTGTCACCCGCAAAGGCGCCCCACCCAGGCCGCGCGCGCCCGAGGTATGGTCCGGTAGGGCTTGGTATGGGTTTTTTCAGGATTACTGAGCAAGGTTTTCCGCCTATTTACCCGGAATTTTTACCAATTTTACCTTGACCTGAACGCCTGATTCTATAACCTGAACATATGTCAGGTCAGGCGGCAGTCGCACTCCCTCGGTCATCCGCCTCCACGGCCGCGGTAATCGCCAACCTGCGACAGGTAATCGCTGCTCAGGCCCCCCGCACCGGAGTGGTAAAACCACCCATCGCGCTCGGCCTGGGCAGCCTGGACGCGGCGCTGCACGGCGGCCTGCCGCGCGGCAAGCTCGTCGAGGTGGTCGGCCTCAGCGGCAAGATGTCGCTGACCCTGCGCGCCCTGGCGGGAGCGACCCAGCGCGGCGAGCTGGTGGCGCTCATCGACGCCGCCGACGCCCTCGATCCGAAGGCGGCGCAGCAGCTTGGGGTGGACCTGGCGCGGACCCTCTGGGCCAGGG
>DAOMZC010000636.1:0-4402 GCA_035437965.1 Pseudomonadota bacterium | reverse complement strand
CTCGGCTTGATGTCGCGATGGACGATCTGGCGGGCGTGCACCGCTTCGAGGAGCTGGGTGAGCTTGACGGCCAGAGTCAGACACTCGCTGATCGTGAGCTGGCGGAGGTTCAGCAGGCTGTTGAGGGACTGGCCTTCGAGGCTCTCCATGACCAGCGCCACCGTGCGGCCGAACTTCTCCAGCCCATAGACCCGGGCGATCCCCGGAAGCTGCAGCTCGTTGAGCAGGTGATATTCGTTATACAGGCGCGCCAGCTCGCGGCTGCTCGGGTACTCGCTGCGCGGGATCTTGATGACTACCGGAGTCTTGTCCGAGACCCGCCGCGCGCGATAGACCTGGTTGTTGCTACCGTCGTGAAACTTTTCCAGGTTGGAATAATTCTGCAGCCCGTTCATGCTGAGCCCCCTCCCCCTTGGCCGGCCGGGGAGTCTGGCGTTTCTCCTTGGGCCGCACTTAAAAGCTCCGTCGATTATAACTCATCCATCCCGATGGGTAAACAGACATTTCGGTGTGCCTTTTTGTACTAGTGAGGATGAGGGAGGATGAGGGCGGGGGCGATGTGCGGCCAGGTCAGGGAGCGGCGGACCCAGTACGATCGGTCTTGCGGAGCAGCGTAGCGCCGAAGGCGACGAAGGCGACCGCGCCCAGACCAAAGAGGCTGTCGCCGACGATGCGGAGCCAGCGCAGGGCGGCCATGGTGGGGGTCTGCAGGAACTCCGGGCTGCGTGCAAACCAGTAGCCGACTTCGACGGAGGCTTTGGTCTGCAAGAGTCCCACCGGGAGGAGGCTCAGGAGCAGCATGGCCATGAGTCCTACGTTCATGAGCCAGAACGACCCGGCCAGCAGGCGCTCGTTCCACTTCCGGTCGGGCGCCGCGGCGCGCAGGCAGAACAGCGTCAGCGCCAGCCCCAGCATGCCATAGACGCCGAACAGCGCCGCGTGGCCGTGAAGGGGCGTGGTGTTGAGGCCCTGCATGAAGTACAGCGCCACCGGCGGATTGATCATGAAGCCGAACAGGCCGGCGCCGACCGCATTCCAGAACGCCACCGAGACGAAGAAGTATATCGGATAGCGATACTTCTGGACCCAGCCCTTATGCCGGGAGAGCCGCAGGTTCGCCCACGCCTCATAGCCGATGAAGACCAGCGGCACCACCTCCAGCGCGCTGAAGACCGAGCCGAGCGCCAGGATCAGCGGCGGGGCGGCGGTGAAGTACAGGTGGTGCAGGGTGCCGATGATGCCGCCGGAGAGAAAGATCGTGGTGGACAGGACGACCGCGCGCTCGGTCGAGCGCGGATCCAGAAGTCCCAGGCGGGCAAACAGGAAGGCAAACACCACCGTCGCGAACACCTCGAAGAAGCCCTCGACCCACAGGTGGACGACCCACCACCGCCAGTACTCGGCGGTGACCAGGTGAGTGCGGTGGCCATACCCGAGCGCCGCGCAGTAGAAGCCGGCGATGGCGAGCGCCGAGAGCACGAACAGAAACAGCAGGCCGCGGTTCTGGTCCTTGCGGCGCAGCGCCGGCAGCACGGCGCGCAGGACGAGCCCGACCCAGAGGAACAGTCCGATTAGGAGTCCCAGCTGAAAAGCGCGCCCGAGATCGAGGTACTCATAGCCGCTGTGCCCGAAGTAGAAGCGCACCTTGTCATCGCTGAAGCGGTGCATGACGCTCAGCCACTGGCCGGCCATCGAGCCGCCGACCACCAGCACCAGCGCGCCGAGCAGCACCAGCACCCCCAGGCGCTGTCCCGGCGGATCGCCGCCGCCGATGCTCGGCGCGATGAACAGGCCGGCGGCGAGCCACGCCGTCGCAATCCAGAAGATGCCGAGCTGGGTGTGCCAGGTGCGCGTGATCACATAAGGGAGCCAGCGGGACAGCGGTACGCCGTAAAAGCCATCCCCCTCGACGCCAAAGTGGGCGGTGACCACCCCCATTACGATCTGAACGAGAAACAGGAGTACCACCACCGCGAAGTACCCGAGCACCACGCGCTGGGACGGGGTGAGCCGCGCCCGCAGCAGCGGATCGTCAGCCGCGGGCTCCTGCTCTGTCGACTCCGGGGGCCGCGCCGCGCGCCACCAGACCATCGCCGCGATGCCCAGCAGCAGCATGATGATGCTCGCGCCGGTCCACACCACCGCATCGCCGGTCACCGTGTTCTGGATGAGCGGCTCGTGCGGCCAGTTGTTGGTATAGGAGATCCCCGGCGTGCGGTCGGTGCCGGCGGCCCACGCAGTCCAGAAGTAGAAGCTCGTAAGCAGGTGCAGCTTCTGCGGATCGGACTGCGCGGCGGCCGGTATGGCGAACTCGCGTCGCCCCTCCCGGAACAGCTGCGCGTAATAGGCTTCCAGCTCGCGGAAGGCCTGCGCGCGCTGCGGCGGCAGGGTCAGGGTCCTTGTCGCCGCATCGTAGCCGCTCATCCGTATCGCGAGGCGCAGCCGCTCGCGCAGCGCCGCCTGCTGCTCGCCCGGGAGCGCGTCGTAGCTCGCCTGCCCGAGGGCTCGCGCGTACTGATCGAGCATGCTGCGCGACTCACGGTGCAGGTAGTCGGCGGTCCAGTCCGGGGCGACGTAGCTGCCATGACCCCACACCGAGCCGAGCTCCATGCCGCCCATCGCCTGCCAGACGTTCTGTCCAGCGGCGATGTCGTCGCGGCCGATGAGCTCCTCCCCGCTCTGCGCGACGACCCGCTCGGGAATCGGCGGGGCCTCTTGCTGCAGGCGGTGCCCCGCATAGAGCAGGACGGCAAATGAGCCGCCTACTACGAGCGCGAGAAAGATGCGGAAGTGACGGACGGTCCAGCGAGCCATGGGGGTCCTTTCTGCTCGCTAAAAAAGCAAGTCGCACGCCAGGGATGTAACCTGCCGCTCCTGGCGGCCGGTTCTCCGTCGGTCATAAAGGGCTGGCCGGACGCGCCGGGAGCGGCCCGCCCTATATTGGAAGGATGCTGCTGAACGCAAATTTTGCGGCGAGCCCGCGCTTCGCGCAGTTATTGCGCGCCACGAACTCGGCGCCGAAGCGGATGCCGGAGCAGACTACTGTTTCTCTTTTACTATCCGCGCGATGAGGTGCTTGCCGTGCGGGCGGAAGGTGATGCCGTTGCGCTGGCAGACATAGACCAGGTACTGCCGGCCCGGCGCATCCAGGTTGCGATACGCGGTGCGCAGGCACTCCAGATCCTGCACGATGCAGCTCGCCGCGCCGATGATCCGCATGGCGCGGATGGGCGCGACCTCGGCGCACAGCTCGGCCAGGTCGATGGCCTCGGCATAGTCGCCGTTGACGTAGGCGGTCTGCGCCTGGCCGAGCGTCACGTCGGGGTCCGCGCAGTCGGTGGCGGTCTCGGGCTCGGGCGCAAGCGCGGGGCAGCTGGGGACGGGCGGCGGCGGGTCCGGCTCTACGACCTGCACCGGGGTGAGGACAGCGGGCGGCTCGTTCGTAGATAGCGGGGCTGGGCGCCTGTCCATAAGAGAGATGCTGGTGCACAGGACGCAGCCGAACAGGACTCCAGAGGCAGCGGCAATGAGCGGGTGGTTCATACGGTCTAGCGTACCACCGGCGCCGGGGGTCGCTGGCGACGAACGGGCAGGCGGCGGACACCATTACGGTAATCGGCGCAGCAGGTCCGGCCTGCCCCACTCTCGCCCAGGAGCCTTCCCGCTACGGCTTGGTCCAGTGACCGGCGAAGTACTGCGCGCGCGCCAGGGTATCGTTCCCATAGTCGCCGTGCGTCGTGCCGCGATCCGAGTTCGGGTGCACCCGGCCGCTGCCTCCATTATAGCGTGACACCGCGGTCTGCAGCTGCGCCTCGGGCGAGAGGTTGGGGAAGTCGCGCTTGACCGCGTCGAGCCCGCGGTCGAAGATCGCCGCCGCCTGGTTTATGTGCGCCTGGCCGTACGCGCCCTCGCTGCGATCCGGCCGGTGCGACCGATCATCGACCTGCAGGACGCCGAAGCCGTGACCGTGATCGCCGGTCCCGTTGCGCGAAAGGACGCTGCCCCCGTGCGTCTCGCGGCTGGCGATCGCCGCCAGCAGGGCGGGCGGGATGTCGTACTTCTGTCCCGCCACCTCGAACTTGTGCCGCAGATCGTGGCTCTCGAGCACGCGAGTGTAGTCGCGCGCCGCGATCGTCTGCGACGAGGCCACCCCGCCCCGCCGCAGCCCCTCCTGGCGGGCGGTGAGCAGCGACGCTCCCGTCGGGTGCACCGAGCTGAGGATCCCGGTCGGATCGGCGACGTTGACCGGGGCCGCCGCCTCGGCGAAATGGTTGAACAGCGGCGCCGCCCGCTCGGCGGTCGGCTTGAGGGCCGGATCGGTCAGGGTGGGCGCCGCCGCGGGGGCCGGCGCGATACTCTCGTGCCGCACGGGCTGGGGCGGGGTGAACAGGGCGGAAGTTAC
>DAOMZC010000635.1:0-4409 GCA_035437965.1 Pseudomonadota bacterium | reverse complement strand
GGGATGCGCAGGGTCACGCTGCCCGAGCCGCCCGTGATCACCTGGGTCGGCGGGATCATCGTCCCCACCGAGGCCGAGGCGAGCCACCACGAGCTCTCGCGGATGCCGCACTGATCGCCCATCACCGCGACCTGGACGCTCAGCGGATCGCCCTGGCGCACGGTCGCTGCCGAGGCGGTGAGGCCCTGCAGGCTGGCGGCGGTCGCGGTCGCGGGGGCCGAGTAGCTGGTGGCGATGTTGCCGAAGCTCGAGCCGGTGACGGTGGTCACCTGGCCGCTCTGGTAGGTGACGTTGTAGTTGCTGCCGCTGCGGTTGGCGGTGGCGACCGGGTCGCCGTTGATGTCGACCAGGACCACCTTCTCGACGACGTAGGTGCCCTGCTCGTCGCACTGATCGAGCGTGCGCGAGCCCGAGTAGGTGCCGCCGCTGCCGGTGTCCAGGGTGATCGGCAGGCGGGCCCCGGCGGACGTGCGCATCTCGACATAAAGGGTGCGGCTCGGCGGCGCGGTGCTGTCGCCCGGCACCGGATCGGACAGCTTGACGCAGCCGTTGAGGTCGGGGGCTCCGCCCTTGCTGCAGCCGGACAGGCCGAGGACCGCAGACAGCCCCCAGCAGGCGACGGTGCCGGCACCGGCGCCCAGGGCGAGGGTTTGCCAGCGCCGTGCGCGCCACGCGTCGCGGTGGTTGCGGTCAGCCGAGTCGATCGCCATGCCGGGCCTCCAGTTGCTTTCTCTGCGGTTCGAGCGGGTTGGCAGCGCAAGTGCTGCTGGGTCGGTGACAGCGCCGAAAAAGCGGTTGTTTTCAGCGCGGTTGCGGGCGTCTTTTTGCACCGCGGCGCAGCATAACAAAAGCGCGGCGCCGCGCGGAAAATTGGCGGGCGCGCCCAATCGGCAACCGATCGGCAACCGCTCAGCGACCGATCGGTAAACCACTCAGCGACCGATCACTAAACCGTTCAGCAAGCCGGCCGGCCGATGGTCCGCCGATGGTCCGCCGATGGTCCACCGATGGTCCGCCAAAAAGCGGCGCAAGTGCCCGCAAAGTCCCGGAAAACTCCAGGAAAGCGCGCGGAACGATCCCGGGGCGCCGCGGACGACCTCAACCATGCCGAAGCTCGACGAGAGGCGGGGGCCGCGTTGCGATTGTTGCCTTAGTAAGGTTAGGCTTACCGCGATGGATTCCACTCACCTCGACGAACCGGCGCGCGTTCTGGTTGTCGATGACGAAAAGGTGGTTCGCGAAGTGCTGGCGAACTTCCTCGCCATGGAGGGCTTCTCGGTGCGCACCGCCGAGGACGGCGCCGCCGCGTGGCAGGAGCTGCAGCGGCGCAGCTACAGCCTGGTGCTCTCGGACCTGAAGATGCCGCACATGGGCGGGCTGGAGCTGCTCCAGCACATCGCCGATGCCCGCATGAACCTGGTCACGATCATCATGACCGGCTACGGCACCGTCGAGACCGCGATCGAGGCGATGAAGAAGGGCGCCTACGATTACATCCTCAAGCCGTTCAAGCCCGAGGAGGTCGTGCGCCTCATCCACCGGGCGCTCGACCGCCACCGGCTGCAGCAGGAGAACTTCCGCCTGAAAGAGGCGGTGACGCTTTACCAGCTGTCCGAGGCGATGGCGCAGTCGCTGTCGCTCGACACCATCTTGGACCTCGTGCTCGAGGCCTCGCTCGTCGAGGCCGAGGCCGACGTGGCGACGCTGACCCTGCGCAACCACAAGACCACGCAGTTCGTCGAGCGCACCCGCAAGTACAGCAAGAACGCCCAGGTCGACCTCAACTGGTACGGCAGCGCCAGCGGCGTCGGGGAGCTCAACACGAGCGCCATCCTCGAGCACTACCGCCAGGATCGGCCGCTGCTCGCCCACGGCATCCGCGCCCTGCGCTACTTCGCCGAGCCGCCCAAGGACAAGCGCCTGGTCTCGTTCTGCTCGATCCCGCTGAAGGTGCAGGACCAGGTCATCGGCATGCTCAATGCCTATTCGTACACCCGCGGCTACAAGTTCAGCGAGGGGCAGCGGCGGCTGTTGTCGGTGCTCGCCTCGCGCGCCGCGGTCTCGATCGAGAACGCCCGCCTGTACGAGGAGCTGGTGGCGAGCAACAGCGACCTGCGCAAGGCCAACGAGACCCTGCAGGAGAGCTACCGCGCCACCGTCGTCGGCTTCGCGCGGGCGCTGGAAGAGAGCGACCGCTACACCCGCGGCCACTCCGAGCGCGTCAGCCAGTACGCCGGGGTGCTCGGGCGCCAGCTCACGCTGTCGGAAAAAGACAGTCAGATGCTCATCTGGGCGGCGCTCATGCACGACATCGGCAAGATCGGCATCCGCAACGAAAAGCTCAACAAGCCGGGCAAGCTCACCGCCGAGGAGCTGGCGATGTTCCGCACCCACCCGGCCAAGGGCAAGCGCATCCTGGAGCCGATCCCGTTCATGGTCGACCTCATCCCCGGGGCGCTGTGCCACCACGAGTCGTGGGACGGCAGCGGCTACCCGCAGGGGCTGATGGGCGAGAACATCCCGCTCATCGGCCGCATCGTCGCCATCGCCGACAGCTACGACGCCATGACCAGCGACCGCAGCTACCGCAAGGCGATGCCGCACGAGGTCGCCCTGGCCGAGATAGAACGCTGCTCGGGCAACCAGTTCGATGAGCGCCTGGTCGGCGAGTTCATGGTCGCGATCGAAGAGCACCGAAAGACCGAGCGCGAGGCCGGAAACGAAGTCGCCCGCTAGGAGCGCGGCTGCGGTCGGCCGCGCGGGCCGGCGCCACCACGGAGGTCGTCGTCGACGGGTCGGCTTGACAGCGCGGTCACGGTCTCGCATGCTGCGCGCCGTGGCGAAAGCTTCTCAATCAAAGATCACTACCCGCACCCCGGCGCCGCCGGCGGTCTACTTTGTCTCCCTCGGCTGTCCCAAGAACCGGGTCGACACCGAGGTCATGCTCGGCATGTCCGACCAGGCGGGCTACGCGCTCACCGACGCGCCCGAGCGTGCCGACGTCATCGTCGTCAACACCTGCGGCTTCATCGGCGCCGCCAAGGAAGAGTCGATCGACACCATCTTGGAGATGGCAGAGTGGAAAAAGCACGGCTCCTGCCAGCGCCTGGTCGTCACCGGCTGCCTGTCGCAGCGCTACCCGGAAGAGCTGCACCGCGAGATCCCCGAGATCGACCACATCCTCGGCTCCGGCGAGGTCGACAAGGTCGCCGCCGCCATCCGCGGCAGCCAGGCGCAGCTCGAGGTCGCGCCGGTGCCGGCGTACCTGTACGACCACACCACGCCCCGCCCCGCCTCGCAGGCCCACTTCTCGCGCTACGTGAAGATCGCCGAGGGCTGCGACCGCCCCTGCGGGTTCTGCATCATCCCCAAGCTGCGCGGCCCGCAGCGCAGCCGCTCGCTCGACTCGGTGGCCGATGAGGTGGCGGCGCTGTCGCTGCAGGGGGTGGTCGAGATCAACCTGGTGGCGCAGGACCTGACCACCTACGGCACCGACCTTGCGGCCGACGCGGCGGGCCGGGCGAGCCTGGCGGGCCTGCTGCGCCGCATCGGTGCGCCAGGGGCGGCAAGCCCGGCGCCGGACTACCTGCGCTGGCTGCGCCTGCACTACGCCTACCCGACGGCGGTGACCGACGAGCTCTTGCAGGTGATCGCCGAGCAGCCGCGGGTGGTCAAGTACCTGGACTGCCCGCTGCAGCACGCCGACGATCAGGTGCTAAAGACGATGCGCCGCGGCCACGTCGGCAAGACCGTGTGGCAGCTGGTCGAGCGGGCCCGCAAGCACGTCCCCGGCATCACCCTGCGCACGACGTTCATCGTCGGCCACCCCGGCGAGACCGACGCCGCGTTCCAGCGCCTGTGCGACTTCGTGCAGCAGGCCGAGTTCGATCACGTGGGCGTGTTCACCTACTCGCCCGAGGAAGGGACGCACTCGGCGACCCTCGATGACGAGCGCGCGGTGCCGGCGACCGAGGCGGCCAAAAGGCAGCGCGAGCTCTTGCGCCTGCAGCGCAAGATCGCCAAGAAGCGCCGCAAGGCCCTGCACGGCCAGGAGATCCAGGTCCTGGTCGAGGGCGAGTCCGACGAGAGCGAGTACCTCCTACAGGGCCGCCACGCCGGGCAGGCGCCCGAGATCGACGGCCAGGTCTACCTGTCCCTCGGTGAGGCGGTGAGCGAGCTGGCGCTGCGCCCGGGCGATCTGGTGGGCGCGGTGGTGCGCAGCAGCGCCGAGTACGATCTGGCGGCCGAGGTGGTGCGGGTGCTGCAGCCGGCCTACCGGCCGCCGCAGTCGGTGAAGCTGCGCGTCGTCAAGTAGCTGCGCCCCAGCTGAAACCCCCAATTTTCTCTTAGGAGTGGGTGGCGCCGGAGGCGGGGGCCCCGACGCGCCAGCGGCGGGGTGCCGCAGGTGA
>DAOMZC010000634.1:0-4413 GCA_035437965.1 Pseudomonadota bacterium | reverse complement strand
CCGTCGCTGCCGCCAACCAGGACCCGGGCTCGCCTTCAGCCAGCCCGCCGCCGTCCGAGCCCGAGGCGCCGCCCCCGCCGCCTCCGCCGCCCCCGCTGCGGCCCGAGGAGCGCAAGCTGGTGACCGTCGGCGACAAGCTGACCGGCACCGAGGTGATCAACCTGGCCGAGTCCGGCGGCGGCGACCACGAGCTGTCGCAAGAGGAGCTCGACGCGGTCTTCCGTCCCCGCCAAGGCCGCATCATCAGCTGCATCGACGACGCCCGCGGCGAAGCCCAGCTCGATGCCCAGATTACCGTCGCCTTCCGCGTCCCGCGCAGCGGCAAGGTGAGCGGCGTCCGCCTCGAGGCCCCCGCCTACCTCATCAACCACGGGCTCTTGGCCTGCGTACGCGGCGTCGTCCAGAGCCTGCCCTTCCCAGCGTCGAGCAAGGCCCAGATCGTGACCTACCCGTTCTCCCTCCACTAGCCGCCACCAGCCGGCGAGGGGCCGGGGGCCGGCGGGCAGGTCGCCGCGGGCCGGCGGCCCGGGAGGGTGAGCTCGACGCGGGCGCGGCCTTTTTCGACCTCGATGGTCTGGGTGAGCGGCGGGTAGCCGGGCACCTCGGCGCGCACCGTGTAGCGGCCGGGACGGGGCAGGTAGCGGTCGAAGCGGCCGTCGCGGCAGCGGGTGAACCACTGCTCGTCCTCGTGGGTCTTGATCTCGTCGATCGAGAGCCTCGCGGCGACCGGCTGGCCGCCGGCATCGACGACCCGTCCGCTGACCGCCGGCCCGTCGAGGTAGCGGTCAAAGAGCAGCATCCAGGTCCGCCGCACGGCGCGCACGATGGCCAGCCGCTCGCTCGTGCTGGCCGCGGGGCGACGGGCGCTCTCGACCAGCAGCGCCAGGGTGCCAAACTGGTGGCGCAGGTAGTCCTGGTCGGTGCCGTCCACCGGATACAGGTTGCGCCGGGTGACGAAGGGGCGATCCTGGGGGTGGCGCGGCAGCTGCGCCGCGATCCGCTCGGCGACGAGCCATGCCTCATCGGGAGTCGGGCTGGTGGCGCCGGCGATGGTGTAGGGGGCCAGGATGGCCACCGTGCCGGTGTGGAAGGACACCGAGGCCAGCGGGTGCTCGCTGTCGTAAAGTCGCACGAGCGCCTGGACCTCGGGCTCCGAGGCCGCCGTCGGCCCGCGGTAGTAGTCGCTGCTGCCCGAGGACGAGCTGCCCTTCTGGCCGAGGCTCCCCCAGCGGTAGGAGTAGTTGCGGTTCAGGTCGACGCCGTCGCGGCCGTCGATGCGGCCGTCGCCGTTGTTGTCGCGTCCGTTCTTGCGGTCGCTGCGCTTGCTGTCGTTGAGGACCGCCCACACCCCGTCGGGGTTGACCATGGGCACGGCCCAGATCACGAGCTCGTCGAGGAAGCGCGCGAGCCGCCGCGCCAGCGCCGGATCAGCGGTCCCGCCGGCGGTCGCCGAGCCGGTGAGCAGCAGCTCGATCGCATCGAGCACGATATCGACCGACAGGAGCTCGCCGCCGTGATGGGCGCCGTTGAGGCTGACCACCGGCCGGTCATCGGGGTCGCGCAGGTTGCGGCCGATGGCCAGCGCCCACACCGGCCGGCCCTGGTGCGAGTCGCCGAGCCGCAAAAGCCGGCACAGCTGCGGGTAGTGGGCCTTATAGTCGACGAGCCGGCTGGCCACCGTCTCGGGGCTCTTGCTCGACGGGCGGCTTGGTGCGGGCTGGGCGGCGGCAGGCGGGCCCAGGCTCAGAGACGCGAGCCCGAGACTTGCGATGAGGCCCAGCCGCCTGGTCATGCCGCGATCCCCCAGGCCCCATCGTACACCGCCCGCGCCCGCCGCGCGGCGCTAGCGGCACCACGGAGCGACTCGCGGCGGATCCCCGAGCTGCATGAGGAAGATCCGCGTCGGCGCGCAGGCGCCCAGGGCGAGGTCGCACTGGTAGGGGAAGTCGCGCCCGCAGTCGGCGTCGGTCGTGCAGCTCTTCAGCCAGTAGGTCGGGGCCGGCATCGACATCGGGCCGGGCTGCGTGACCCGGACCGCGGTCGGCGGGCCGCACCCGGCGGGCGGCGGGTCCTTGAGGGCGCAGCTGCCCTGCGGCCACGGCATGAGGAAGTCGCGCAGGCAGATGCCCGGGTCGCACTGGGCGTCGCTCATGCAGGGTTCGCCGAGCCGCACCGGGCAGGCGGGCCCGGGCGGCGGCGCGGGCATCGGCAGCGGCAGCGGTCCGCACGGGATCGACGAGAAGATGAGGTGATAGCCGGCCGGGACGAGCAGGCCGGTCGGCGACCGGCTGGCGGGCAGCTCGGTCGGCGCATAAAGGAGCGCCCGTGACTCGGAGGCGGCGACGAGCGGCTCGTCCGGGTCGCGCAGCCGGTTGCCGTTGCGGTCCGGGTAGCCGAGGAGCTGGGCAATGGCATAGGGGTCACCGTCGGGCGGCGTGTAGATCTGCGGCGGCGGCGGCGGGTCGAACAGGTTCAGGGTGAAGCTGAACGGGAGGGTGGCCTGATCGGAGGCCGAGGGCTGCTCGACGAGCCCGGCGGTCCCCAGGGTGCGCGAGCCCTGCGGGCTCCAGAACACCGCGATGCGCACCGTCCCTGCCGGGCCCACCTCGTCGCTGGTGCCCATCACGTTGCCGCGCAGGGTGAACAGCACCTGCCCCTGGTACTGCTCATCGACGAGCGGGTCGCCGCAGCCCGCGAGCAGCGCGCCGACTAGCAGCCCGGATCGCCAGCCTAGAATCGCCACGTCAGCCCTCCTGCGGTCCAAAAGGTGAACGGCGAGGCGACGCCCTGCCCGACCTGGGCGCCGTTGTCGCTGGTCGCCGCGGGGAACAGCTCGGTGAGCGGACCGGCCTCAAGCCGCGCCGCCAGGCCGCGCCAGATCGGCACCTCCATCGACAGGAGGCCGCCGAAGCCGAAGCCGAGCGCGGTGCGCGCCGCCAGCTGCCGGCCGCCGGTGAACTGCTGGCGGTGGTAGACCCCCTCGGCGTAGAGGCCGAAGGCGAAGCTCAAGGGGCGCAGGTCGATGAAGCGCTGGACGAGCAGCCCGACGCCGAGCTCGTAGTGCTCCTGCCCGAGGACCCCGTCCACCGCGGTGCCGGTGGCCAGCGAGCCGCGCACCCGCGCCCCCACCGACAGCCACGGCAGATCGACGCCGTAGCCGACCACCACCTGCGGGGCGACGCTCTCCCCGGCGACCAGGGCCCCGTGCACGCCGCCGAGGACGGTCAGCCCGTGCACCCGCGCCGCGCCGCCGCCGCGCCGGCGGACCAGGCGGTCGTACTGCACCGAGCGATAGGGCAGCTCCTGCAAGCGGACATCGGCGGCGGCGGCGAGCTTGACCTGGTACTCCCGGTACTCGGCGCGCAGGCGCTGCTGCACGAAGTAGCTGCCCACCGGCAAGAGGAGCTGCGCCTGGGCATGCGCGGGCGCGACCTCGGCGACGATCGGGCCGCCCTCGCGCTCTTCGGCGACCAGGTACAGCGAGGCGTCGCCGAGCCGCAGCCGCCCGGTCTGGCCCTGCGGCGTCCCCGCCGTCGAGATCACCAGATCTTCGCGGCCCTTTACATCAAAGGCGTAGGTCGGGTGCTGCAGCTCCAGCGTCCGCCCGCTGGAGCGCAGGGTCTGATCGTAGGTGTAGGCGTAGGCCTCGGTGAGGGTGACGCGGCCGTCGCCGTTGCGATCGGCGGCGCCGCGCAGCGCGTTGACCAGGTGGTGGGAGAAGAACGAGCCGCGCAGCCGATCCGACTCCTGGCTCGACTCACCGGCGGCGCTGGAGGTCAGGATCGCCATGCCCTCGGCGACGCTCTGGTCTTCGAGCTGGAGGGAGAACGTCGCCGCCGGCTGCACGCCCTTGACGCGGGTGATCGTCCCCGACCGGCAGGCGTCCACCACCAACAGCCGCACCGCCGCCGCCGAGCCCTGGACGAGCTTGCGCAGCTCATCGAGCGGCAGCGCCGAGCCCTTGAGGTGCAGCGAGCCGGCGTCGGCGTGGCCGGAGTAGAAGACCACCAGGGCGCTCGGCTGCCCCGCCGCCACCTGCCCGCGGATCTCGGCGTTCAGATCCTGCAGCGCCCGCCGGACCGTCGCCGCGTCCTCGCCGAGCAGCATCAGGGTGCGGCGGCTCTGCAGCCCGGCCTGCTGGCGCAGCACGTCGGCAAACTGCTGCGCGTCGCGCTCGGCGAAGCGCAGCGCCAGCTCGTCCGCCTCACCGAGGTTGCTGCCGATGGCGACCAGCCAGCTGTCGGCCGGCAGCGCCTGCGCCAGCTGAAGCCGCACAAAGAAGCACAGCGCGAGCAGCCCCCACCGCGCGCCGCGGCCCATCAGCGCTGCTATTTGGTTCCGAACCAGACCGTGTCGCTGCCCCCACCGCGCGCCGCGGCCCATCAGCGCTGCTATTTGGTTCCGAACCAGACC
>DAOMZC010000633.1:0-4431 GCA_035437965.1 Pseudomonadota bacterium | reverse complement strand
GTGTCGACATTGCCGCGCAGCGGCACCACCGTCAGATCAGGCCGCAGCCGGCGCAGCTGGCAGACCCGCCGCAGGCTGCTCGTCCCCACCCGCGCCCCGGCCGGCAGGCGGCCGAGCAGCGCGCTCGCGGTCGCCCCCGCCACACTGCCGGCGGCAGCATTTATCAGATGCTGGACTCCGGGCGCGAGCAGCAGGGCGTCGCGGGGATCGGCGCGCCGGGGCACCGCGGCGACGCTCAGGCCGTCGGGTCCGTGCGCCGGCAGGTCCTTCATCGAGTGCACCGCGACCTGGGCCCGGCCGTCGAGGAGCGCGTCCTCGATTTCCTTGGTGAACAGCCCCTTGCCACCGATCTCGCTGAGCGCCCGATCAAGCACCCGATCGCCCTGGGTCTTGAGGACGAGCAGCTCGATCCGCAGCTCGGGTTCGCGGGCCTGCAGCTCGGCGCGGATGTACTCGGCTTGCCACAGCGCCAGCTTGGACCCGCGGGTGGCAATACACAGCTCGCTCATGAACTCTCCGTCTTGTTCGTCTGGGCCGCGGCGCGCCGCTCGGGCGGGGGCGGGCTATCGGCGAGGACCGCAGGGCCCGGCGCGTCGCCGGTGCCAAGGTGAAGGGGCTCGCCCGCGGCCAGCTCCCCGGCGATGAGGCCGTCCAGCGGCCACAGGCTGCGCACCGCCCCCTGCAGGTCGGCAGCAAGGGGCGAGTCCGGCTCGGCCGCGGCCGGCTTGAGCGCGGTCAGCGGCGCGTGCAGCAGCTTGTTGACAATCCCGTCGGCCAGCTGCTGCACCAGCTTGCGCTCGCGCTCCCCCAGCGCTCCGAGGCGCGGCGTCACGCGCGCCACCTCGGCCTGCGCCACCCCCTGGGCGTAGGTGCGCAGCGCCTTGATGACCGGCACCACCCCGCCCTCGCGCTGGCGCGAGACGAACCGCGAGAGCTCGCCGGTGATGATCTGCTCCGCCGCCGCCGCCTCGCGCTGGCGCTCGGACAGGTTGCCGGCGACCACCGCCTGCAGCGCGTCGATGTCGTACAGGTAGACGTTCTCGAGCTCGCCCACCTGCGGCTCGACGTCGCGCGGCACCGCGATGTCGATGAGCAGCAGCCAGCGGCCCTGGCGCGCCTTCATCACCCGCGCCAGCATGTCGGCGCGCAGCACCGGCTCGCGCGAGCCGGTCGAGCACAGCACCACCGCGGCGCGCCCGAGCAGGGCCTCCAGCTCGCTGAAGTCGTGGGCGGTGCCGTGCAGGCGGCCGGCCAGCTCCTCGGCGCGGGCGCGGGTGCGGTTGACGACCAGGAACTGATCCGCCGAGGCCTCGCGCAGGTGGCGGGCGCACAGCTCGGCCATCTTGCCGGCCCCGCAGAGCAGCACCGGGTGACCGCGCAGCTGGCCGAAAATCTGGCTTGCCAGGCTCACCGCCACCGAGGCCACCGACGCCGAGTTGGTACCGATGGCGGTCTCGGTGCGCACCCGCTTGGCGACGAGGAACGCGTGCGGCAGCGCGACCCCCAGGGTCCCGCCGATGGTCCCGGCGCTCTGCGCCAGCTGGAAGGCCTGCTTGACCTGGCCGAGGATCTGCGGCTCGCCGACGACCATCGAGTCCAGGCTGCTGGCGACCCGGAACAGGTGGCGGATCGCCGGCTCGCCGTGCAGGCGGTACAGGTGCTCGCGCGCGTCGTCGTGGGCGCGGGTGAACAGCGCCTCCACCCCGGCGAGCAGCTGCTCCCCACCCTCGTCGGGCAGGCGGCCGTACAGCTCGTAGCGGTTGCACGTCGATACGACCATCGCCTCGCCGCACAGCTCGGCGGCGGCGAGCAGCTGCTGGCGCAGGCCGTCGTCGCTCTTGACCAGCGCCTCGCGGACGTCCACCGGTGCGGTGCGGTGGCTGAGCCCGATGACGAACAGCCGACTCACGGCTGCAGCACCCGCACGTCGCGCAAGAGGTAGATGAGCAGCACGCTCAGCGCCCCGAGAAAGCCATACAGGGTGACCGCCGCGGCGCGCCGCCCGCGCAGCCCGTAGGCGACCCGCCAGCCGAGGAGCCCGGCGTAGAGCAGCCAGGTCAGCACCGACAGGGTGTACTGCGGGCGGCTCAGAAGAAGGCGCGCGGTGTCGCCCACGCCGCTCACCGGGGGCGCCGCCGCCGGCAGCGGCGACAGGATGAGCCACACGGTGCCGGTGACCATGGCGATGGTGAACGACAGAAAGCCAAAGAAGATGCTCTGGCGGTTCCAGCTGTCCAGGGTCTCCAGCGCCGGGCGCTGGGCGACGAAGCCGGGCACCGGACGGTGCCGCTTGAGGCGCCGCTCGCTGCGCACGTAGACGATGCTCGCCGCCGCCGCGACCCCGAACAGGGCGATGCCGAGCGTCGCCGAGAAGATGTGGACCAGGCCCAGCGTGCGGTGGCCGCTTGCCGCGAGCACCAGCCCCGGCGTCGCCTGCGACGGGGTCACCCGCGCCACCACGTTCATCACCATCGCCACCGGCAGGAGCAGCGCCCCGAGCAGCGGAATCGGCTGCCGGAAGGTGAGCACAGGGAACGCCCCGACCATCAGCCAGGCGGCGAAGAACAGCGCCTCGCGCGCCGACGAGCCCGGGTGCTGCCCGTGCAGGCACAGCCAGGCGATGTCGATCGCCTGCCCGACGTACGCCAGCGCCAGCGCCAGCTGCGCCGCCTTGAGCACCCGCCCGAGCTGTGGCTGCGCCACCGCGACGAAGTACAGGGTACAGGCGACCGCATACACGGCCAGAGTCAGAGGAAACAGAGGCGGCATGGGAGTCTGGTCAGGTGCTCTTGGGGGCTGTGCGGGCGCTCGGGCTGACCGGCGCCGGGCGGGTCCCCGAGCCGGGGGTCCCTTCGGAGCGCGAGCCCGAGTGGCGCGCCGAGCGGCTGGCGGCGATCGGCTCGCCGATGAAGCCGGGATCGCCCTCGTAGGCGGTGTCGCCGATGATGAGCGAGTTCAAAAAGACCTCGCCGCCGAGCGTGGCGATCTGGGTCCGGCTCTTGACCCGGCCGGCCAGCTTGAACTGGTCGCCGTCCTCGGACACCGCGCGCTGGACGTAGAACGCCTCGGTCAGGCGGAACGTGCGCCCGAGCTCGGGCAAGCTCATCTGGTTGCCGTCGATGGCGACTCGGCCTTCCTCGGTCCACTGCTGAACTCGCCGCTGCGAGACGAAGATTCGAGGCACAGTTCCTCCAAACAAAGTTCGATTATACACAAGCTTGCTCGCCGGTGCCGTCACGTCGCCCGCTCAGCGCGCCTGCCAGCGACAGCAGCAGCAGCCCGCACAGCCCAAGCAGAGAGAGCGCGCCGCCCGGCCGCAGGGCGGGATCGCGATAGGACATCTCGACCCGGTGGCGCCCCGGGGTGAGCGCGACGCCGCGCAGCGCCAGGTCCACCGGCACGATCGGGGTCGGCTTTCCATCGACGGTAGCCGTCCAGCCGGGGTAGAAGGCGTCGCTGAGCGTGAGCACCCCGGCGGCCGCCGCCTCGGCCTCGATGACGACGCGCTGGCGCTGGTGGGCCAGCAGCCGCGCCGGCGTCGGCAGGCGCCCCTTGTTCTCGACGGTCGGGGGCGGAACCTTGGCGCCGCTCGGGGTCACTGCGCCGAGGACGACCTCGCGATGGGGGTCGAAGTCCGGCCGCGCCACGAGCACCGCTTCCTCGGCGGCGCTGCTCGCGCTGCGGGCCTGGTAGGCGACAAAGGCGCGCGGCATCACCTGGGTGTTCTCAAAGGCCGCGAGCTGGGCGTCCCAGGCGGCCTCGTAGACAGCTTGCGGCGGCGCGCCGACCGCCGGCCGGAACCGCTCCTGCCACTTGGGCCCCGGCGCGCTCGGCGCGATGAGGTAGCGCACGTTGAGCACGTCGACGAGCGGCGAGTTGAGCTGCCAGATCGTGCCCGCCGCCACGTCGTCCTTGAGCGCCCGGTGGGGGTAGGGCTTGCCGTGGTTCATGATGTACAGAAGGTGCACGTAGCGCCAGATCTGGATCGAGCCGTAGCCCGAGGCGCTCTCGCGGCCGATGGTCTCGCCGATGGACAAGAGGCGGAAGGGGCCGCGCGGGTCGCTCACCAGGCGGTCGTACAGCGGCTCGCCGGGCGGCTCGGTGCTCACCGCGACGGGCGGCTGGGCGAGAACCCAGCCGACGGCGGCGAAGTGCTCGGTGCCGTAGGCGAAGCTCGGGGGATGGGGCTGCACGTAGCCGCGATCGATGGGCAGCTGGTCCGCCGCCGTCAGCGCGATCAGCAGCCCGAGGAGCAGCGCGCCGTTCCGCGGCACCGCGAGCCGCAAAAACAGCAGCCCGCCAAAGAGCCCGAGCACCCAGCAGAAGTGGGCCGCGGCGCGCGCCGCCTGGGCGAGGTGCGGCGTCAGGTGGCCGCTCGTCCGGCGCAGCAGCAGGCTCGCCCCGACCCCGAGCGCGCCGGCCAGGAGCGCC
>DAOMZC010000632.1:0-4432 GCA_035437965.1 Pseudomonadota bacterium | reverse complement strand
AAGTGAAGCAAGAACCGTAAATGGCGCTCGCGCGGCCGCGCTGAAGGCGACCGGGGTAATGGGCGCGGTCTCGGGCCTGGTCTCGGGGGCCGTCGGGGTTGCCGCCCTGGTCGCCGTCTTGGTCGCGGCCGGCTGCGGCGCCGATTCCGAGCTGGCGGGCCGCGGCACTGATGGCGACCCGGCGCTCGGGCTCCTCCGGCAGGGCCTGTGCTCGCCGGGGGATACCGGTGGCGACTTCGGCTGCGGCTGTACCCTCAACAGCCAGTGCTCGGGCTTTGACGATGACGCCCGGCTCATCGTGTGCGACGTGCCGGCCGGCGCCTCGGTCGGCAAGTGCCTGGACTGCACCGCCACCGCGGCGCGCCCCATCGGCTGCGCCTGCATCGCCGATAGCGACTGCGCGACCGGCAGCAAGTGCAACGGCCGCACCTGCCAGAAGCTGCGCGACCGCGGCGAGTTCTGCGTGCGCGACAGCGACTGCGGCGGCGACCTGGCGGGCCCGATGAACTGCCTGCCGACCAAGTCGTGGTGCGGCCCGCTGCCCGACGGCTACTACTGCGACTTCCAGACCGACTGCCTGAGCGGCACCTGCCGCGCCGGCAGCTGCACCTCGGGCGCCGCCGGCTCGCCGTGCAGCCTGGACACCGACTGTAAGGGGGGCCTGGTCTGCCTGACCCTGCCCGGCCTGTGCGGCGATAAGCAGGCCGACGGCGTGGCCTGCAAGCGCAACGCCGAGTGCCAGAACCAGTGCAACAGCTTCAGCGGCCTGTGCACCCTGGGCAAGGCCGGCACGCTCTGCACTCTGTCAAACCCCGACGGCGACTGCGCCACCGGCCTTTCATGCATCGACTGCGCCGGCAGCTTCACCTGCCGCCCGACCGGCACCCCCTGCATGTAACCGCGCTTGCCAGTCGGCGCTGCCCCAGGGTAGAGTCCCGCCTAAGATAAGGAGCCAGGTTACATGCTCGACGCGGTGCGGCAGAACTCACGGTCTGCCATCATCTACATCCTCTTTGGAATCCTCATCGCTGCCTTCATCGTCAGCTTCGGCCCCGGCTCACCTTCGTCGGGCGACAGCATGTTCGAGTTTGGCAGCAAGTACGCCGCCAAGGTCCAGGGCACCGAGATCTCGGAGCAGGACTTCCACTTCGCCTACATCGCGCTCGGGGCGGGCAACCTCACCGAGCAGGTGGCGCGGGCGCAGCGGGTGCGCGAGCTCATCATGGATCGCCTGATCGAGCGCGAGCTGCTCGCCCACGAGGCCGAGCGCATGGGCCTCCAGGTCGGCGAGGACGAGGCGGCGAACCTGGTCGCCGACGGCAAGATGTACATCGCCGGCGTGCCGCGGCCGATCGAGGGCTACGCCTTCCGAAACGGCAAGCTCGACTACGACCGCTTCCGCCAGGTCGTCCAGAACTCCTACCGCATCACCGTCAAGCAGTTCATGGAGATCCAGCGCCGCGAGCTCATGGCCGACAAGCTCCGCCAGCTGATGCTGCTGCAGACCCGCGCCTCCCCCGACGAGGTCAAGGCCGACTTCGAGGACAAGAACCGCCAGATCAACCTCGAGTACGTCCGCTTCTCGCCCTACCGCTACGAGCAGGACCTCGCCCCCTCCGAGACCGAGGTCGAGAACTGGGCCCGCGAGCACGAGGACAAGATCAAGAAGGCCTACGAAGAGCGCAAGGTCATCTACCAGAAGCAGGAAAAGAGCGTCCACGCGCGCCGCATCCTCATCGAGCTGAAGAAGGACGCCACCGAGGCCCAGGTCACCGAGGCGCGCGCCAAGCTCGACTCGGCCAAGAAGACCCTGGACAGCGGCACCCGCTTCGCCGATGTCGCCCGCACCGTATCCGAGGACCAGCCGACCCGCGGCAAGGGCGGCGACCTCGGCTGGCGCAAGAAGGGCTTCACCGACTTCGGCGCCGACGTCGAGGCCAAGGTCTTCGCCGCCAAGCAGGATGATCTTCTCGGCCCCGAGCGCACCGAGCGCGGCCTGGAGCTCATCAAGGTCGAAGGCTTCCGCGAGGGCGACATCAGCCTCGGCCAGGCCCGCAGCGAGCTCGCCACCGAGCTATACCGCACCGACAAGGCCAAGGAGCTCGCCAGCGCCGCCGCCACCGAGGCCGCCGCCAAGATCAAGGCCGGCACCAAGATCGCCGACCTGTTCCCCAAGAACGACAGCGACACCGCCGAGGCCCAGCCCCGCGCCAGCCGCACCCAGGCCGAAGAGACCGGCCTGTTTGCCCGCAAGGGCGACCTCCTGCAAGGCATCGGCAGCTCCGCCGCCATGGCCACCACCGCCTTCAAGCTCCAGCCCGGCGAGCTCCTCGGCCCCACCGAGGTGAGCGGCAGCTTCATCGTCGCCACCCTCAAGGAGCGCAAGGAGCCAGATCTCGCCGACTACGAGAAGCGCAAGGACGAACTCATGCGCGAGTACTCCCGCGCCAAGTGGGGCAGCACCATCACCGAGTGGTCGCACCAAGCCTGCCTCGACGCCCAGAACGCCGGCAAGATCAAGATCAACCAGAGCTCGATGCAGTACGAGACCGCCGCCCGCGGCCCCGAGAAGCTCATGGCCAACCTCAAATACGAGCCCTGCCGCGACAAGCCCTTCTAACCAGTCGTCCAGCCCCCACCCATCCCCCTCCTTCGCGCCTTCCCCCTTTCCCCATTTCTCTCTTCAACCTTCACCTTCTCGGGCACATCCAGCCCCCTATTCGGAAGTCAATAGGCGTGGGCCGACCGGAGCTGCTTTTTTGTCAGCGCCAGCTGGCAAAAAAGTAGCGCAGGGAAGGGGGACCCACGCCGATGACCCCTCCTTCAGTGACCCTCAATCCCCCTCGAAACCAGAAATAACCAGTCAAAAAACCTAGCGAACCCGACAAAACGCTTGCACCAAGCTCGAGAACAGCGCTACGCGTACTGCTCAGAAGAGCAGCCTCCCAATGGTGCCGCGCATTTTGTTAGCCGATGCCGACGCGTTTTTCGTCGCGGTCGCGCGCCTCAACGATCCTCAAGGAGCCGGGCAGGCGCCCCTTCTGCTCGTCGGCGGCTCCCCGCAGGAGCGCGGCGTCGTCTGCTCGGCCTCGTATGAGGCGCGGCGCTTCGGCGTGCGCTCGGCGATGCCGATGTCCGTTGCCGTGCGGCTGTGCCCGCAGGCGATGGTGGTGCCCGTGCCCCGCCGCGCCTGCTCGGAAAAGAGCCGCGCCATCCGCGAGGTCCTCGCCTGCCACGCCCCCCTCGTCGAGGCGGCGAGCATCGACGAGTGGTACCTCGATCTGACCGGGACCGAGCGCCTCTACGAGGGAGAGCCCCTGGTCCGCACCGCCCACCGCATCCGCGCCGCCGTCTACGCCGAGACCGGCCTGTGGGTCTCGGTCGGCGGCGGCACCAACAAGCTCGTCGCCAAGCTCGCCGTGGAGCTCGCCAAGAAGCCCCCGCCCGGCGGCGAGCGCGGCGCCCACATCGTCGCCCCCGGCGCCGAGGCCGCATTCATGACCCGCTTCCAGCTCGGCGAGATCCCCGGCGTCGGCCCGCGCCTGCAGCAGCGGCTGGCCGAGTTCGGCCTGCGCTCGGTGTCCGACGCGCTGCCCTACGACGAAGCGGCGCTGCGCGGCATGCTCGGTGAGCGCGTCGGCCGCTGGCTGCTCGGCCGGGTGCGCGGCCAGTGCCCCGACCCCGTGGTGGCCCACCGCGAGTGCAAGTCGATCGGTCGGGAGGAGACCTTTGCCGTCGACCTCCACGATGAGGCGGCGCTCGGGCTGCGGCTGCGCGGGCTGCTCCAGCAGGCGGCGGCGGACCTGCGTCGTGCCGGCTTCTACGCTCGAACCCTCACGGTGAAGATCAAGGACGCCGATTTCATCGCCCGCCAGCGCAGCCGCACCCTGGCCACCCCCGTGCAGAGCGAGCGGGTGCTCACCGCCGTGGGCCTGGACCTTTTGGCCGAGCTGCGTACGGTGCGCTCCGTCGGCGCCCGCCTGCTCGGCGTCGCCCTGTCGAGCCTCAGCAGCAGCGCCGATTCCGCCGCCGGCCCGCCCGGCCCCCCGCGCGGCCAGCAGCTCTCCCTGTTCGCCGAGGCCGACCCGGCCCCCGCGCCCGTGGCGCCCGAGCCAATCATGGAGAGCGAGCGCGACCGCCAGGTAACCCGGGTCTTCGATGCCGTGCGCGCCAAGTTCGGCGACGCGGCGCTGCTGCCCGGCTGGGAAGCGCCGCCCACCCCGCCGAGCCGCTAGGCAGCGCCGCGGCAAGCAGCGGATTTGCGGCCCTCGCTACTTGGGCTAGGGTCATAGGCACCCATGCAGTTTGCCCATGTGTCGGATCTCCACGCCCTGGACCTCAAGGGCGTCTCGCCGCTGCAGTTTGTCAACAAGCGCCTCGCCGGCCTTGTCAACCTCGTGCGCAAGCGGCGCAAGGCCCACCCGCTCGGCAT
>DAOMZC010000631.1:0-4441 GCA_035437965.1 Pseudomonadota bacterium | reverse complement strand
CCCGGTCGACGCCGAGCGCATCGGCCAGCGCCTCCACCTGCGCGCCGACCGAAGGCCAGCGCTGCCCCGGCTCCCGGGCGCACGAGCGCAGGAACCAGTCGTCAAACGCCGTCCCCAGCTTGGTCCCCTTGCTACTGGGCGGCGCGAGCGGCTTGAAGATGATCTTCGCCAGCAGCGTGGTCATCTGCTCCTCAGACCAGTAGGACACTCCGGTCAGGAGCTCGTGGGCGATAAGTCCCACCGGCCACACATCGGTGGTCGGCCCGATCTTGTCGGTCTCGCCCAGCGCCTGCTCCGGAGTCAGGAACAGCGGCGTGCCGAGGATCGCTCCGTCCTGGGTCACCCGCGCCTCGGCGCTCGACAGTCCCGAGCCGTCGGTCATGCGCGCCACGCCGAAGTCGAGCAGCTTGACGATGAGGCGCCCGTCATCGCACTTGTGGAGGAACATATTCTCAGGCTTTAAATCGCGGTGGACGATCCCGGCGCCGTGGGCGCGATCGAGTCCCCGCGCCGCCTGGCCGAGCAGCCACAGCGCCTCTTCCTGGGTACAGGCTCCCCGCTCGCTTAGAAGGCGCGCCAGATCGATTCCGGACAGGAGCTCCATGATGAGGAACGGAACCCCCTGGAGCTCGGGAGCGAGGTCGGCATCGGTGACGCGGACTACGTGCTCGCTGCGCACCCGCGCCGAGGCCTGCATCTCGCGGCGGAACCGGTGGACGAGGTCAGGCTGATTGGCGGCGTGCGAGAGCAGCACCTTCATCGCCAGCCGCTCGCCGGTGTGAAGGTGCTTGACCGCGTAGACCACGCCGGCGCCGCCGCGCCCGATCTCGCGCTGCAGCTGATAGCGGCCGGCAATGGTGGGTAGGTTTGACATCGTCGTCAGCTACTTGCATTGGACATATTTTACGGTCGCTCCCGAGCCGACACACTTGATCTTTGAGGCGCACTTGCAGGTGACGATCGGCTGGCCGCAGCCCTTGTCGCAGAAAAGGGTGTGGGTGTTGGAGATGCAGTCCGCGCTAAGGAAACCGAACGGACTACAGTACTGGTTGCAGGCCGCGTCGTAGTCTTTGCGCGAGAAGGAATCGGCGATCGCGGGATTGCAGTTGACCGGCGGGCAGGTGGCGATGGCTCCCATCGCGTCCCGGCATTGGGACTCGATCGTTCCGCTGCAGTCCCAGTCCCACGAGCCGGACGTGGGGTCGGGCTGCCCCATGTAGTCCACCCCGGGAAGCGGCGGCTTGGCATCGGTGCAGTACAGAGTCCCGGTCCGGCAGCTATAGGTGGCCTTGGCCTGGCAGTAGCCGATTCCCACCGCGCAGGGCTGACCGAGGAGCTCGGGCTTGCAGCCGCAGGCTTTGTTGAGACCATTTACCTGCGGGTCGAAGTCATTGCAGTCCGTGCCGCCGCACGCGACATCGGGGTCGCCATCGCGGTCGTAGTCGCGCAGCGCCAGCTTGCACGAGTTACTGACCGGATCGCACTGATACAGGTTGCACTCCTTTATGTCGGAGTTTACCCGGTTGCAGACATCGACGCCCAGGTTGAGCGGCGGCGGCGGCCCGCACGGCGCCACGTCGAAGTTTCCCGCCGTGCAGCTTGCGCAGCCGAGCAGAGCAAAAATCAAAGATAAATATTTAAGAGACATTTAGTTAATGCCCACCTTGGGCCGGCGCGCTGCTCCGCCCGGCCGGTGTCGCTGGGAGCAGCGTAATGCCGCGACTGACCCGCCGGGGCGGCGGCGGCGGCGGCCGCGGCGGGCGGGTCGCGATGGCCAGCCCCACGGTGGCCAGCCCCAGCGCGCCGCTTATCCCAAACAGCGCGTTGGCGATCGTCGCGTTGGTGCGGATTCCCTCGCGGACCGTCGGATCGCGGAACAGCGGATCCAGCGCCAGCTGGTCGTTCTCGGCCGACTGCGCCATGACGCCAAAGCCGATCCCGAACCCGAGCACCGCCAGGGTGATGGCGCCGGCGACGATCGGCGCCACCTTGGGCACCGCGCCCTTGGGCTGCGGCGCCCGGTTCAGGCTGACCGCGACCGTCAGCGCTTCCTTATCATGCAGGGTCTGCTCGGTGAAAAAGTCCAGGTAGCCGGGCGCGCTGACTTCCATCTTGTGCAGGCCGACGCCGAGGATGAGCGGGCTCGCCAGGTGCTCGGGAGCGATCGGCCCGCCATCGATGACCACCGACAGACCGACCGGCCGCTCGGCGAACGACAGAGAGATGGTGCCGGTCTGGCGGCGCACGATCGGCAGCTCCAGGCGCTTCTCTTCACTCGGCTGCAGCTCGAAGCTGGTCTCGTAGGGATTGATGCTGGCGCCGCTCGCTGCCAGGCGGTGCGGGCCGGGATCGATCTCGATCGCCGAGGGCCACAGCGAGGCGGGCAGCAGCTCGCCATCGAGGGTCAGCGAGACCTCGGGCGGCAGGGCGGCGGGCAGCCCCAGCACGAGGTGCGGCACCAGGCTGCTAAGCTGCGCCGCCTCGGTCTCGGCGGCGGCCTGGGTGGGGCCGAAGCGCTGCTCGCCGGTGGCCTTGATGCGATCCTCGGCGAGAAGCGCGGCGCGACGGAAGCTCGCGTAGGCGCTGGCGGTGCGGTTGAGCGCGAGGTAGCACTTGCCGATCTTGAACAGGGTGTTGGGACTGGGCTCAAGCTCCATGCTGATCTGGAAAGCCTGAAGCGCCTCGGCGGGGTGGCCGGCGGCGAACTCGCGCACTCCCTCCTCAAACTTCTTGAGCGAAGCTCCCGGGGTGGCCGCCGGCGCCGGCGCGGCGAGCGCCAGCGCGAGCAGACCAAACAAGACCGCCGGACCGCGCAGCCGGCGGACCGACAAGCGGGTGGACGGGGCGGGCGGCATCAAGGAAGATCCCATGGGAGACTGCTTCGGCATTATATCAGAGTCGCTCCCCAAGCTGCGCACTCGCCGGAATCGCCCGCGCGCCTGAAATCAGGAGCCTTTTTCAGAGTGAACAGTCTGTGAGATCTTCCTAATGCTTCCTTAGAGCTTGATGTTAAGGCCGGTGCTGTTACTAAGCAGCGCCTTGTCCGGCGCCACGCCGCTCCGCTTGGACAGGCAGAGATCCGCAGCGCTTACCGGGTTTACCTCGAGGGACAGGACAAACTGCGAGCTGCAGGTGATCGGCAAGAGGTTCAGCAGGGTGAGCCAGCGCTCGCGGGCGATGCAGTAGGCCCCGTCCGGCGTCCAGGTCGACTCGAACAGCGACAAGAGGGACGGGTCGCGGCTGAGCACCGGCAGCCGATCGTAGATGTCGATCGCGGTGCCATCCTGGGTGTAGCTGTGGCCATCGCCGCAGTAGTCGGCGCGGGCCATGCGGGTGCACGCCTGGTGGTAGTCGGCGAGGGCGGTCCCCTTCACGGTCTCCCACGGGCGGTAGCCCCAGCGCACGCACTTGGCGAGGGCGCCGCTCGTGCAGCCGAGCGAGATCGTGGCGCCGACCTCGACGTGGGCACCGGTGGCGTCCCAGCGGCCGCTGAGCGGCAGGGCCTTGGCGGCGCCGGTCGCGTCGGGGAGGCAGGCGCTGACCTCGGCCCCGGTCTGGGGGTCGCTGTAGACCAGCGAGTAGAGGAACGTCGCGCCGGTCGGGTCCTTCGGGTCGCGCTCGATGGCGGCGATGCGGGCGGTGGCGGGGGCGCCCTTTTCATCGGCCATGGCGACGGTGGCGCCGACAAGGGCGGTGCCGCGGACGGGGCCGCTGCTGCCCGTGGCGACGAGCTCGGCGCCCTCGACGTGCAGGTCCTGCAGGTAGCCGCAGCCCAGGCTTACGCCCTGCACGGTGAAGCTGCTGCTGCGGCTGCCCTGGAGCTTCTGGCCCTGCTCGGCGTGGTAGCTCGCGGTGGTGCAGGCGCCGCCGGGGAGGCTGTTCGGATCGACTGGCGTGCCGGTGGTATCTGCGGTCGAGTTCACGTCGCCGCAGCCGAGCAGCAGGGCGGCGGCCCCCAGTCCCAAGGAAATACGTGATGTTGGCATCTGTTACCCCCGAGTTACGTCGTCAAAGATCACCCTGCGCTGGCCCCCGCGCGGGCAGATCCGGTGGGCAGCCGGGCGTGGCCGCTTCACGGGCGCGCTTGGCGATCAGCACAAGCCCCAAGCCATGCGCCTGGCGTGCCAAGTCACAGAGCTCGGGCAGCGGCATCTTTTCGCGGTGGCGGGCGCGCCTGGGGTGGGCCGTCGAGCCGGACAAAAGGCGCAGCTGCAGCGCCAGCTCCAGCTCCTCGGGGAGGAAGCCGGCGTCGTGGGCCTGGCCGAGCGCGGTCATCAGCTGCAGCCGCAGCGCCGGCAGCTCGTCGGGGGCGGTGGCGGCGGCGGGCGCCAGCAGCGAGAGGGCGCGGGTGCGCAGAAGGACGTTCCGGCTCTGCGCGAGCTGCGTCGCGGCGGCAAGCAGGGACTCGTGCGCCTCGGCCGCGCGCCCCTCCGCCGTCAGC
>DAOMZC010000630.1:0-4444 GCA_035437965.1 Pseudomonadota bacterium | reverse complement strand
CGCGCCGGGGGGCGCGCCTCCCGCCCGGGGCGGACCTTTGCGACCTCAAGCCGGCTGATGGAGCTGCGCGCCGCCGGCCGGCGATCGCGCGTTCCGCGGCGGCCTGAAGCGCCGGTGCGCCGCGCGCCTTGTGCGGAAGGGCGCGGCCCCGGTCGGCTGGGAGCGCTGCTGCCGGCGGCCCGCTTAGCCCTGGTGCTTGGCCTTTTCCGTCGCGGCGAGCAGCTGCGGATAGGTCCCGGGCTCCATCGCGGAGTGGCCGGCGTCGGGCACGATGATGTACTCCGCCTCGGGCCAGGCGCCGGCGAGCTCGTCGGCCATGGCGAGCGGGCAGACCATGTCGTAGCGGCCCTGGATGATCGTCGTCGGCAGGTGGCGGATGCGCTCAAGGTTGTTGAGCAGATCGTTCTGGGGGCCGCGCACCTCGTGCTTGAAGTAGTGCGCGGTGATGCGGCCCAGGCTCAGCGCCAGGCGGTCGGTGCAGAACGCGGCCACCGCCTCGGGGTTGGGCAAGAGGGTCGAGCACGAGCAGTCATAGATGCTCCAGGCGCGGGCCACCGGCAGGTGCACGGCCGGATCGGGATCGATGAGGCGCTTGTAGTAGGCGCCCAGCAGATCGCCGCGCTCGGCCTCGGGGATCGGGGCGACGAAGGCCCGCCAGGCCTCGGGGAAGATCATGCGGATGCCGTGCAGGAACCAGTCGACCTCGGACTGCCGGCCGAGAAAAATCCCGCGCAGGATGAGCGCCCGGCAGCGCTCCGGGTGCGCGTGCGCGTACGCCAGACCCAGGGTCGAGCCCCACGAGCCACCGAACACCGTCCAGCGATCGATCTTCAGGTGGCGGCGCAGCGCTTCCATATCCGCGACCAGGTGCGCTGTCGAGTTATCGATGATCTCCGCGAGCGGGGTGGAGCGTCCGGAGCCGCGCTGATCGAAGATGACGATGCGATAAAACGCCGGATCGAAGAAGCGCCGGTGCGTCACGGTCGCGCCCGCTCCGGGGCCCCCGTGCAGGAACACCACCGGCACCCCGCGCGGGTTGCCACACTGCTCCCAGTACACTGCGTGCCGACTATCAACGGCGAGTAACCCGGACGCATAGGGTTCGATCGCGGGAAACAGCTCACCCCTGCTCATGATTTTCATCCTCCATAGAGGATCCTAGGTTACGAGTTTATTTGTTGACGTGCGCTGTCTTCGCAGCCATTTCGCCATCAATCTTTTGCCAGCCTGAAAAGGAGGTCCAAAAGCCGGGCGGAAAGCTCGGCCCGAGGACAGGCTGCAAGGCTGCTCGAAGCCCGCCTGGATCCGACCCCACCGCGACGTGACCCGTCCACTTGTCCAGGTGGACAGAAGGTCGATGATGTAGGTGACTTTCTGACTCCGCTCTGGGGGGTTTTGAATACAATATTTTGTCCCTCTGACAAGCGACGACGCATTTATTGTCCGGATCATGCGATGGCGTACCGGACCTCCCGGTACGCAAGGCGTGATAACGCACCGGAAGTGCACTAACGCTGGGGACGGCGTGCGATAGCGCCCTGGGGGGTCCGCCACCCGGTGGCTAATTGGCCCGACGGCTGATTTACGCCAACCAGTCGACATGTACCGGCTTCTTTCTGGTTGCACGGACGCCGCGCTGCCTGCGAATAATGTCGCCGCTTGCGGGACCTGCCTCCGCCCGGTGCACCTGCCCGGCGAGGACGCGACTCGGGAACTCCCGAGGCGCGGAGATTGCAGCAACGGCTAAGGCTGCGGGCGTGAGAAAGAGGAAATAGATCGACATGAAGGTGTTCGTAACCGGAGGAAACGGCTTCATCGGCTCGGCGGTGGTGCGGCTGCTGATTGCTGGCGGCCACCAGGTGCGCTGCCTGCTGCGGCAGTCGAGCCAGACCGAGCGGCTCGCCGAGCTCCCCTACGAGCGTGTCGAGGGCGATATCCGCGACGCCGCCGCGGTGGCGCGCGGCCTGGAAGGGTGCGGGGCCGTCATTCACCTCGCCAGCCTGTCGGCCTGGGATCTAATCGACTCGCCGCTCATGGATGAAGTGGTCGAGGGCGGCACCCGCAACGTGCTCGCGGCGGCCACCGCGCGGCCGGGGACGCGGGTGGTGTTCGTCTCGAGCATCCTGGCCATCAACGGCTCGGCGGCGCCGTATCCTTTTGATGAGACCGCGACCTGGACGCTCGATGAGCGGGAGCTCATCTACTCGCGCTCCAAGCGCCAGGCCGAGGCGCTGTGCCAGGACGCGGTGAAGGCCGGCGCCGATGTGGTGATCGTCAACCCGGGCGAGGTCTACGGGCCGCACGACACGGCGCTCATCACCGCGTGCAACCTCATCGACTTCGCCAAGTCCTCGCCGGTGCTGGTGTGCGACGGCGGCACCTCGGTGGTGCACGTCGATGACGTGGCGCTGGGAGTCGTGCGCGCGATGGAGCGCGGGCGCCGCGGCGAGCGCTACATCCTGGGCGGAGAGAACCTGACGATCAAGCAGCTGGCCGAGCACTGCCTCTCGCTCCTCGGTCAGAAAAAGACCATCCTCAAGTTCCCCAACTCCATCATTCGCGCCGTCGCCGCCGCCGGCAAGAAGCTCCACCTGCCCCTCCCGTTCAACCCCCACGTGATTCCCTACGCCACCCGCTACTGGTTCATGGACGCGGGCAAGGCCCAGCGCGAGCTCGGAGTGAGCTTCCGCTCGGCGCGGGACACGCTGGCTCCAACTCTGGCCTGGCTCAAGGAGAGCGGTCGCATCGCATGACGGAAACGTACGCTGACACAGGCTCCGCCGCGCGCGCGGAGACCGGGATCCCGCTGCGCGCTGCGCCGCGGACTTTAATCGATGTGCTCGATGGTCTGTACGAGCTCGGCGATGACCGCGGCTTCACGTTCCTGCCCGCCGGTCCGGGGGAGGAGCGCTACCTCGGCTTCCGCACCCTGGTCAAGGAGGCCCGCCGCTACGGCCGGCTCTTGCGCGAGCTCGGGCTGAAAAAGGGCGATCGGGTCGCTCTGGTCATCCCCGAGGCCGACGAGTTCGTGCTCGCCTTCCTCGGCGCCGCCACCGCGGGCATCCTGCCGGTGCCGCTGTACCCGCCGCTGTCCCTGGGACGCCTGGACGCGTACCTCGACTCGACGGTGCGCATCCTGACCGCGTCGTCGGCCGACATGGTGGTGACGACCGGGCGGGTGCAGAAGGTGCTGTGGTCGGTGATGGATCGGGTGCCGACCCTGCGCGATCTGGTCACGGTGGACAAGCTGAAGCTCGGGCGGGAGTCCGAGCTGCCGCCGGTTCCGATCGAGCCGGCGGACCCGGTGTTCCTGCAGTTCACCTCGGGCTCGACCTCGGCGCCCAAGGGGGTGGTGGTCAGCCACGCCAGCCTCATCGCCAACGTCGGCCCGATCGCCCGCGAGGGGCTGCAGCTGGCGGCGACCGATCACGCGACCTCGTGGCTGCCGCTCTACCACGACATGGGGCTCATCGGCTTTGTCCTGACGCCCCTTTATGCGGCGGTCCCGGTGTGCTTCGTCCCGACCCTGGAGTTCGTGCGGCGGCCGACGCTGTGGATGGACGTCATCCACCGCTTCCGCAGCACCGTGACGTTCGCGCCGAACTTCGCCTTCGCGCGCCTCACCAAGCGCGCCAGCGAAGCGGATCTCAAGCGCTGGGACCTGTCGTGCCTGCGCGTGGTCGGCTGCGGCGCCGAGCCGATCCACGCCGACACCATGCGCACCTTTATAGATCGCTTCGCCGCCGCCAAGCTGCGCCCGGAGGCGATCCTGCCCTGCTACGGCATGGCCGAGGCGACGCTGGCGATGAGCTTCCTCGGCCTTGCCGACCGGCTGCGCGTCGACTCGATCGACAGCGACACCTGTCACGAAGAGGACCGCGCCGAGCCGGTCGCCGCCGGCACCCCCGGCTCCCTGGAGCTTGTCTGCTGCGGCCGCCCGTTCAAGGATCACGAGCTGGCGATCTTCGCCGACTCCGGCGAGCGGCTGCCCGAGCGCCACATCGGCGAGATCCGGTTCCGCGGCCCCTCGGTGGCCGCCGGCTACTTCCAGAACCCCGAGGCGACCGCGGCGGCGTTTGCGCCGCCCGAGCAAGGCGGCTGGCTGCACACCGGCGACCTCGGCTACATCGCCGATGGCCAGCTTTACATCTCGGGCCGCAAGAAGGACCTGCTCATCCTCAACGGCCGCAACTACTACCCCCAGGGCATCGAGTGGCTCGTCGAGTCGGTGCCCGGCATCCGCCGCGGCAACGTCGTCGCGTTCTCGATCCCCGGGGAGTCTTCCGAGGAAGCGGTGGTGGTGGCCGAGACCGCCGAGCCCGACGCCGAGCGCCGCAAGGCGATCATGCAGGCGGTGCGCAGCCACGTAAACGCCGAGATTGGCCTGGCGATCGTCGATGTCCATCTATTAGGTGTCGGCGAGATGCCCAAGACCACCTCGGGC
>DAOMZC010000629.1:0-4451 GCA_035437965.1 Pseudomonadota bacterium | reverse complement strand
GGCCCAGGGGCCGCGGTACCACCGCCGGTACATAGACGACCTGAGGCGCCGGGGGCGTCTGCGGCCGGCGGGTCGACCACCATACGCCGCCCGCGACGATCACGAGCATGGCCGCGGCGAGCCAGCGGCTGGCTTGCCTCCGCACGGGCGCCGGCCGCCGCTCTTTGGTTGGTTGCGCGGGGGCAAGCTGCCGCTCGGCGCGCGCCAGCAGCTCGGCGGCGAGGGCAGCGGGCATCGGCTCCGCGGGCAGCGTTGCCAGATCGACGGCCGCCGCCGCCAGGTCGAAGCTGTCATCGTCTTCGGCACCGAGCGCGCGCAGCTCCGCCGCCTCGTCGGGAGTGAGACCCTGCAGCGCGCGCTGGACGAGCAGCTCTTCGATTCGCTCCTCGATCTCGGCCTGGAGTCGCTTCACGGCAGCGCCTCCTTTGCGCCCAGCAGCGCCGCGCGGACCTGTAACAGACCGCGGCGCGCATGGGCTTTCACCGTGCCGAGCGGCATGCCGATCTGCTCGGCGATCTCGCCATGCGAGAGGCCGTGGCACGTCGAGAGCAGCAGGACCTCGCGCTGCTCGTCGCGCAGGGCGTGCAAGGCGCGCAGGGCCTGGGCAGCCTCGGCGCAGCGCTCGGGCGAAGCCCCGGGATCGCGGTGTTCGGGCGCCAGCGCGGGGGCCGGATTGCTCAGCTGGGGACGTCGGGTCGCCGAGCGCACTCTGTCGATGAGTCGGCGCCGGGCGAGCATGGTAATGAAGGCGACCTCGGAAGCGATCGCCGGGTCGAAGCGCCCGGCATTTTTCCAGAGGTCGACAAAAATTTCCTGCACCGCGTCCTCCGCTTCCGCCGGAGAGTATCGTCGCGCTAGCGACCAGACCAGGCCGCCGTACTGGGTCAAGCACTGCTGAACCGCATCGAGCTCCCCCCGCGCCACGCGCGGAAGCACGGGCGCGGGGGGCAGTCCATCTGGTCCCTTGAGCGGCATGGATTGGCTGAACACGGGCAAGGTGCAAGCTGACTGGGCGGAGTACCGCGGGCTAGAGCCCGGGCGGGATGAGCACCTTATCGATGACGTGGATGACGCCGTTGCGGCCCGGGACGTCGGTGAACACGACGTTCGCCGCGGTCGCGGTGGAATCGGCGATCGTCACTTTGCTGTTGGCCACGGTCACATTGAGCTTGCCTGTCTCCACGGTGGTGACCGCGCCGCTGGCGATGTCCTTCTGGTACGCGGCGGCCGCCAGCACGTGGTAGGTCAGCACGCGGGTCAGCTTCGCCTTGTTCGCCAACAGCGCATCGAACGCGGCGTCCCCCAGCGCGGTCTTGAGAGCGGCGAACGCGGCATCGGTCGGCGCAAAGATCGTGAACGGCCCCGGGCCATTCAAGGTATCGACCAGGCCCGCGGCCTTGACCGCCGCCACCAGGGTGGAAAACTTCGCCGTGCCGTCATCGTATCCGATCGCCGTGTCAACCAGCGTCGGCAGCAGCACTCCATCGATCACGTGGATGACGCCATTTTTCCCAAGGACATCGGGCTTGGTCACGTTGATGCTGCCATTGAGCACCACCTTGCCGCCGCTGCCATCCACGTTCAGCGACGCCCCTTGCAGCGAAGCGACATCCTGCTTCTTGCCGAGTACGTCGGCGGCCTTCACCTGGCCGGCGAGCACATGGTACTTGAGAATGAGACCAAGCTCGGTCTTATAAGGAGGCGTCACGAGCTTGCTGAGCAAGAAGGCGGGCACCTTCTGAAAGGCGTCATCCGTAGGGGCAAAGACCGTGAAGGGGCCGGGGCCGCGCAGGGTCTGCTCCAGACCGGCGCCCTGCACCGCGGCGACCAGGGTCGTAAACTGTCCGGCGCCGATCGCGGTATCGACGAGGTCCTTGCGGGCGCTGACTCCCAGATCGGGCGCCGTCGCCAGGTCGGGCGTAGCCGGCACATCATCTTTGGGATCGCCGCAGCCCGCGAGCAGAGCAGCGCTGACGGATAGGGAGTACAAAACGTTAAGGCGCGACTTCATGGCAGCTCCTTTGGCAGAGGTTGGAAACCACAACGCTTTCGCCTACCTGGCCAACTTGGATGCAGCCAAAGTGAAAAATTGTGCGCAGAGATGCACGCGCCGCGAAGTTCCTCTTGTTCAGTCTGGGGAACCCAGACTTGCCGCGTCACCGAACCAATCGGCGATTCGGCTTGTCTAACCGGCCTCTGGGACAAGCTGGTCCCGAAGCCTTCCGCGCTTTTGGGCACCCTGAAATTGCCGGCGCTGAGCGGTGGGTCCAAAGCCCGCGTACATTTTCTGGTTGAAGGTCAGAGCATCGGGGAGAGACAAGTCTCCGCTGAGAAAATTGAGGACAAAAACGCTGCGGAACGGCATTGGAACAAATGCCGTCGCGCCGCCGCCGCTGGGAGCCCGTAAACAAAAGGAATCTTTCTTTTTCTTGCACTTTGCAGCAATGTGCGGAAGACAAAATGCAGATCGTCCGCTGCGCGACACCAGCCAACTATTTCCCCGCACTGCGCCGCCGGCTCCCCGGCGACTTCCGCCAGCCGCTCGTCGTCTTCACGCCGACGTCGCTGCTGCGTCAGCTTCTGGAGCAGGTACTCGGATGAGCAAGGTGAGCGGTTCCTGCCATTGCGGCGCGGTGAGCTTCGAAGTGGAAGAGCCCGACTGGGTGCTCGACTGCAACTGTTCGCATTGTCGGCTCTATGGCGGCCTCTGGGCCTATTATCCGCAGCGTGAGGTCCGCTTTGCCAGCGCGCCGGACACGTTCATCTACATGTGGGGCGATCGCGAACTCGAATTTCACCACTGCCGCACCTGCGGCTGCGCGACGCACTCGACGCGAGTTGGAACGGACGACGCCGAACGGATCGCCGTCAACGCGCGCCTCATGAGGGGCCTCGACCCCAAGCGGGTGCGGCTCGTACAGAAGAACAACGGCAATGACGGCGTGTTTTGGACCAAAACGGACTCGCCCGTCCTGCCGAGCCACGATGCACCAGCACCGAAGTGATGTGCGATGACCGATATCATCGTGCCGACCCTTGGCGAGAGCGTCACCAAGGCGACGGTCGCCAAGTGGATGAGAGAGGGGATCCCGTAGCTGAGGGCGTTCAGGCGCTTAGCGGCGCGGAGTAGCCGAGATGTAGCTATCCTGCGTGAGCGGGATGCCGAGCTCCGCCAGCGTCTTGCGATGCTCGGCGACCGGCGCGCGCAGAAGGCGCGCCTCGACCTGGGCGAGCCGAGCGAAGCTGTCGCGGGCGAGGACCTGGTCGACGAACGCCGCGGTCCGCGGCCAGCGGGCGGCGTCGACGCGGAAGCGGACCATGGCGGCGTTGCGGAAGAAGCAGGCGATGCTGATGTCGGCGATGGACAGCTCGGGATAAAAGCCGCCCTGCGCCGGCAGCTCGGCTTCCAGGTAGTCGAGGATGGCGGGGAGCTCCACGTCGCGCGTTCGCTGCACCACCGCGGTATCCGGCGCCTCTCCCCACACGGCCGGGCGGATGACCAGCTGGTTGAACAGGCGCCAGATGAACACGTCGCCCATGCGGGTGTCGGCGAACTCCTCCAGCCAGCGCGCGCGCGCCCGGTCGGCAATGTCCTTTGGGTACAGCGCCGGCTCCGGGTAGCGATCCTCCAGGTACTGGCAGATCACCGACGAGTCGCACAGCGTCACCCCGGCATCGCGGAGCACCGGGATGCGCCGCAGCGGGCTGAGGCGCGAGAAGCGCTCATCGCCATAGAAGGGGACGAGCGGATCGAGCTCGTAGGGAATGCCCTTCTCGCCGAGGCAGACAAGGACCTTGCGGACATACGGTGACAGCGGACTGCCGAGGACCTGGAGGCGCTCCATCATCGCTCCAGGATAACACGCTAACACGCTGACACGCTGACACGCTGACACGCCGCCCCGAGCGCCGGCGGGCTGGGCCGGCGCCGACGGATTTGCTACCATGGGGACCCCATGCCTGCCCTGCAGCTCGGCACCACCCTCGATGGCCGCTTCGTCCTTGAGGAGGAGGCCGGCCGCGGCGGCATGGCGGTCGTCTTCCGCGCCACCGACCTGCGCGAGCAGCGCCGGGTGGCGGTGAAGATGCTGCACCCCGACACCCGCACCTCCTTCATCCTCGATCACTTCGCGCGGGAGGCTGAGATCCTCGCCACCGTGCGCCACCCCTATATCGTGTCCTACGTCGCCCACGGCAGCACCGCCGACGGCGCCGCCTACCTGGTCGTCGAGTGGCTGGACGGCGAGAGCCTGGGCGCGCGGCTGCGACGCGGCCCGCTGACGATCGCCGCCGCGGTGCAGCTGGGCGCCCGCCTGGCCGACGCCCTCCGCGCGACCCACGCGCGCGGGGTCGTGCACCGCCATCTCAAGCCTGACAACATCTTCCTCCGCCACGGCGAGCTCGCTCGGACCGCCCTACTCGACTTCGCGGTGGCGCACCGCACCCACGCG
>DAOMZC010000628.1:0-4452 GCA_035437965.1 Pseudomonadota bacterium | reverse complement strand
TATCGCCGTCGGGGAAAATCAGACAAGAGGGAGCGCCGCAGTGGCCGCTCCACTGGAGCTGCGTCCAAGGCCTTGTCCCCAGGCTGATTTGTCCGTCGACAGATCGATTTTGGCGCGGGGACACGACGCTTGCGTGTACGATCGCTGCACCCATCGTCCTCGGGGGAGGAGTGCACCATGACCAGGACCCGGCGCGGCCCACGGGCCGCTGCGCTGCTCTTGACCGGCCTTATAGCGTGCGGGAGCGACTCCGGCACGGAGACGCCGCCCAATCCGCTCACCAACCCGACCTCGGGTCCGCCCGCTGGCAACCAGAGCGGCGGCTGCGCGGTGCCGGCGTCAGCGCAGCTGGAAGACTCGTCCCGGCCGACGACCGTGGTCGGCACCGGCACCGCCGCCAGCTGCACCAGTGATGCGGTGGTGGCCGCGGTGGCCAAGGGCGGCGTCATCACGTTCAACTGCGGCCCCGATGCGGTCACCATCACGCTGACCCAGACCGCCAAGATCGTAAACGACACCGGCCCCAAGATCGTCATCGACGGCGGCGGCAAGGTGACGCTCAGCGGCGGCGGCAAGGTGCGGATTCTGTACATGAATACCTGCGATCAGGCGCAGCGCTACACCACGACGCACTGCCAGAATCAGGACACGCCGCAGCTCACCGTGCAGAACCTTACGTTCGTCGATGGCAACGCGACCGGACAGACCACGGACGGCGGCGGTGGCGGGGCGATCTTCGACCGCGGCGGCCAGCTCAAGATCATAAACTCGCGCTTCTTCAACAATGTCTGCGACCCGACGGGTCAGGACGTCGGCGGCGGCGCGGTGCGGGCCCTCGATCAGTACAACGGCCTGCCGCTGTACGTAGTCTCAAGCACCTTCGGCGGCAAGGAGGGACTCGGCAACCAGTGCGCCAACGGCGGCGGCCTTAGCAGCATCGGCGTGTCGTACACGGTCCTCAACAGCGTCTTTAGCCACAACAGCGCAACCGGCAACGGCGCCAACCCCAAGCGCGCCGGCACGCCCGGCGGCGGCTCGGGCGGGGCGATCTACAACGACGGCAACACGTTCAAGCTGACGCTGTGCGGGAACCTCATAAATACAAACCGCGCCAACGAGGGCGGCGGCGCGATCTTCTTCGTCAGCAACGATCGCTCCGGCAGCCTGATCATCCAGAACTCCACCCTGCAGAGTAACCCGAGCGCCGGCTTTGAGACGCAGGGCTTCCCGGGCATCTTCGTGCTGGCGAGCGGGCCGCCGCAGGTGACAAACTCGACGATTCAGTAAGATGGAAACGGCGCCCGCGTAGAAAAAGGAATCTAGATTACGCCAAACGAAATATGAACCGGAGCGGGTCCTGTCACCTGCGGCACCCCGTCGCTGGCGCGCCGGGGGCCCCGCCTCCGGTGCCACCCACTCCTAATTGCAAATTACCGGTTTCAGCCGGGGCACGGCTTAGCCGGCCGGAACCTGATCGAGAAGGCGGCTGATGGCGGCCCATGACTCCTCATACTTGAGGACGGAGTCGTGATCGGCGGTGGGCAGTAGGAGCAGCTCGTGCGGGCCGGGCAGGGCGGCGGCCAGCGCTTGGGAGTGGGCGGGACGGGTCACATCGTCCTTCTGGCCGTGCAGGAGGAGCACCGGAACCTTTATGTTCGGCGCGTCGCGCAGGGGGGAGACGCCGGCGATGTGGAAGCTGGCTTCGCGCTCGGCCAGGCGCATGGCGGCGCGGATGTTGTCCTCGCTGGCGAAGAACGGCGCGCGCTCGCGGGCGATGCGCTCCAGATCGGCGAACGGGGACTGCGCGACGACGGCGGCGATGCGCGGCTCGACGGCGGCGGCCTGCAGGGCGACGCTGCCGCCCAGCGATGAGCCGATGACCACGGCGCGGTTTGCGCCCAGCACATCGAGGGCGCGCCCGATGTCGTGCTTTTCGTAGTAGCCGTAGGTGCACGCGGCGCCGTCCGACTCGCCGTGCGCCCGCTGATCGTAGGTCAGCACGTCCCAGCCGAGCTGCCCGTAGCGCTGCGCGACGCCGACGCCGCTCAGCCGGTTGTCGCCGAGCCCGTGCAGATAGATGATGAGCCCGCGGCGCGGCAGGCGACCGGGGAACAGCCAGCCGCGCAGCACTACCTCGCCGCTCGGGATCATCACCTCGCGGTGGGCCGGTACGCCATCTGTCTTCACAGCGCGGCGGCGCGGGTGGAGAAACGCCGCGGCGCCCCAGCTGGGCGGCATGCAGGAGCCCGCGGCCACGGCCGCCGCGACGAGCCCGGCGGCGAGCCAGCCGGCCCTCCGCCCGGGCGAGAGTTTACCCGGCTGCCGGGCAGGCGCTGCGCTCATTTTGTTCCTCGACTTCTTGCTTGCATCTCGGGTCCAGGTCCCTGGCTGCCCTGACCTTCATGGCGGGCGGGCGCAGCATACCAGGGTAGTCCGGGCAAAAAACCAGCGTTTCTTTGCCGGTTCCGCCGCGCGACCTGGAGCGCCCTGGCAAAAGTACGGTGAACGCCGGGCGTTACTCCTTTCCTAATCTGATAAAGTAGAGCTGGTTGGCGGTGATCGCGTGCTGCCGCAGAGCAGACAGGGACGCCGCTACCATCGGCGCGTGCGCTGCACCAGGCGCGTACACTGATGGCAGCGGAGGAGGCAGAACCAGAGTCATGCAGTCGGTCAGAATCTCCGCGCGAGCCTATCCGCATCGCACCGGACTCCGATTCCGCCTCTCGGGTGGCCCGGGCCAGCATAAGTGGGGCCCGGTGGGCCGCACAGAGCAGGAAGCGCGCGAGCTTGCCTGGGTCCAGGTCGCTGCGTACAAGGCGCAGCTCGGCCTGACGTTCGCTGACCTATGTGAGCGCTACCTGGAGCTCTTGCGCTCGCTGGGGCGGAAGGCCGCCAGCATCGCCGCGGCGCGGTCCAAGCTCACCCTGATCGCCGGCGAGCAGCTGGGCGGGCCGGCGGCGCTCGGCGAGCGGACGGCGCGCTCCTTATACATGGAGCTGACGGGCCGGTGCGCGGCGGCTACCCATCGCGAGGCGCTGCGCGTCGCGCGCTCGTGCTACGGCTGGGCGGTGGAGGAAGGCCTGGTCGAGCTCAATCCGTGGGATAAGGTGCGCAAGGTCGGCAAGCCGCGCCGCGGCAAGCCGCAGCTGACGATCGACGAGGCGCGACGCCTGCGCGACTATTGTGAACAGCGGCTGCATGAGGACGGGGCGGTGGTGGTGCTGCTCGCGCTTTTGTGCGGCCTGCGGTGCTCCGAGATCGTCGAGCTGTCGGTGCGCGATGTCGACGACGGCGGCAGAGTCCTGCACATCCGCGACAGCAAGACCGAAGCCGGCAAGCGGCTGCTGGAGCTGCCGGCGGAGCTGTTGGCCGCTGCAGCTGCGCGCTGCGTCGCCCGCCGGCCCGAACAGCCGCTGCTGCCGCGGGTTGCCCGCCTCCCCGGCTCGGCGCGGCAGTGGGCGAGTCGCGAGGTCAAGCGCTACTGCGCGGCGGCGGCTGTCCCCGTCGTCTGCGCGCACGCGCTGCGCGGGCAGTTCGCCAGCCTGGCCTACGAGGCGGCGGCCATGCCGCACCTGGTGGCCGCCGCGCTCGGGCACACCTCAAGCAAGATGACCGAGCGTCACTATGCAGACCGCGGGGTGGTGCAGCGCGCGGCCCAGCGGGCGCGGCTCGGGGTGCTAAAGGGAAGCAAGGGCTGATGTCCCCGCCGTGTCCCAATTACTGGGCTCAGCCTTATCGCCGTCGGGGAAAATCAGACAAGAGGGAGCGCCGCAGTGGCCGCTCCACTGCAGCATCGTCTCCAGCGCCTGCCGCAGGGTGAGGGCGCGGGGGGCCTGGGGACAGGCGCTGACCAGCTCACTCGGCGGCAGCTCGATCGGCGTCTCCAGCTCGAGCGGCTGGCCGTCTTCGGTGCGCGCCCGATCGAGGAGCTGCAGGAAGCGGGTCGCCACCATCAGCTTGAAGACGCTCGCCGGCCAGGGCGACATGAAGTCGAGCGCCGGCGCCACGGCCCGCTGCGATCCGAGCAGGCTGTCGGGCAGGTAGGGAGCGTCGAAGGGGGTCTCGGTGCCGGGCACGATGCGAGCGGTCTGGCCGGCGGAATCGAGCTGCCAGCGACCGCCATTGAAGCGCGCCTCGTCCCACTTGCGGAAGCGGATGTTGGTAAGCTCCAGCGTCGCCGGATCGTGCTCGCCGACGACTCCGTCCGGGTGGGCGCGATCGTAGACGACTGTCGCCTTGGCGACTGCCGGCGTGCAGCCGGCGCGGTTGGGCACGATGACCGACAGATCCAGCTGGGGATGGCGCGCTGCCCCAAGCGGGCCGACCTGGGACAGGCACCCCGGCGCCTGCTCGGCCGGACACCCCGCCCCATAGAGCGGCCCATAGTCCCACACTGCGGCGAAGCGGGCGCTGCGCACCGCGGCCTGCAGACCCGCCGCCAGCGTCTCATCG
>DAOMZC010000627.1:0-4459 GCA_035437965.1 Pseudomonadota bacterium | reverse complement strand
CTCGGCGGCGCTGTCGCCGGCCGGCCGCAGCCGGTCCTGCGGGCCGGGCGGCAGCGTCGGCGCCGCCGGCGGACGCTCGCGCTTCCAGCCGATGATCACGACCAGCAGCGCCGCCACCACGGCCAGGCCGCCGCCGACGCCGAGCTCCAGCGTGCGGCGCTGTAGCCCGGGCTGCGACGACGACCCCGCGGGGCCATTGAGGCTCAGCTTGCCCAGCGCCTCGGCGACCTTGTGCATGCTCGGCCGCTTGGTCGGCTCCTTGGCCAGCATGTGCGTCACCAGCTCGGCCACCGGCACCGGCACGTGCGGCGCCTGCGCGCGCAGCGGCGGCGGGCTCGAGCGCACGTGCATCACCATGATCTCCGCCGACAGATCCGAGGTATACGGCGGCCGCCCGGAGAGCAGCTCGTAGAGGATGATCCCCAGCGAGTACACGTCGGCGCGGTCGGTGACGTTGGCCAGCTCCTGGCACTGCTCGGGGGCCATGTACAGCGGCGAGCCCATGGTCACGCCCGCCTGGGTGAACGACGGCCCCTTGGCATCGCCGGGGTTTTCGAACTTGGCCAGCCCGAAGTCGAGGATCTTGACCCGCTCGGCCCCCGGCGAGAGCGGGTCCCGCACCAGCATGACGTTTTCGGGCTTGAGGTCGCGGTGCACCACCCCCTTGTCGTGCGCCGCCGCGAGCGCGACCGCGATCTGCCTGCAGATCGGCAGCGCCTCGGTGAACGCGCTGCGGCGCGCCCGGCCGCCGCGCTCCAGCCGCTGACCCAGCGACTGGCCCTCCAGGAACTCCATGATGATGTACGGCGTCTCGTCGGGGAGGCAGCCGAACTCGAAGATCTCGACCAGGCCCGGGTGACCGATGAGGTTCACCGCCCGCGCCTCGTTGAGGAAGCGGGCGACGAACTCGGGGTCGCGCGCGAAGTCGCGGTCCAGCACCTTGACCGCCGCCTTGCGGCCGATGTCCTTGTGCACGGCGCGGAAGACGAAGCCCATGCCGCCGCGGCCGATGACCTGCTCGAGCCGGTAGTTGCCGACCAGCTGGCCGACCTTGACCGCGCACTGATCGTCGCTCATCGCCGCTCTGGCGCGCTCCCGGGGCATGGCCCCTTATGATACCAGCGCCCCCCGCCGCTTCGGGAAAGAGTGTGACCTCTGACCGCTGCCCGGATCCGCCACCCGAGCGGGCCGCGATCTCAGGCGCTGCGGCCGATTTCGCCGAGGACGCGGTCGAGGACGCCGTTGATGAACGCCGGGGACTCGGTGGTGCCGTAGCGCTTGGCGACCTCGATCGCCTCGTTGATGGCGACGCGGGCGGGGGTGTCGCTGCGGCGCGACAGCTCGTAGCTGGCCAGGCGCAGCAGGTTGCGATCGACCCACGACATGCGCTCGAGCCGCCAGTTGCGCGAGCAGCGGGTGAGCAGCTCGTCGAGCTCGCCCGCCGCGCCCTTGACGCCGCGCACCAGGTCCTCGCTGAAGCGCCGCGAGTCGGCGCCCTCGGTGCCCGGGGTCAGCGGCGCGGCGGCGTCGGCGGCGTCGTCCAGGGCGTCGCCGTCGTCTTCGGCCTCGTCGCCGCCGGGCGTCGTGCCGGGCGCCAGGTGGCGGAAGTACAGCCCGATCGCCTGATCGACGGTCAGGTCGGGCTGCCGCTCCATGGCGCACAGGATCTGCAGCGCGATGGCGCGCGCGCGACGGCGGCTACCCATTGCTGGCCGCTTCCTTGAGCTGCCGGTACAAAGAGACCATCTCGAGCGCCGAGATCGCCGCGTCGGCGCCCTTGTTGCCGGCCTTGGTCCCGGCGCGCTCCACCGCCTGCTCGATCGTGTTGGTGGTCAGGACCCCGAAGATGACCGGCACCGGCGCCGCCATCGCCGTCGCCGCGATGCCCTTGGCGGCCTCGCCGGCGACGTAGTCGAAGTGCGGCGTGGAGCCGCGGATCACCGCGCCCAGGCAGATGACGGCGTCGAAGCTGCCGCTGTGGGCGCAGCGCTTGGCGAGCGCCGGAATCTCGAACGCCCCGGGGCAGTGGACGATCGTGATCTGCGCCGCCTTGCCGCCGGTTCGGCTGAGGACATCGATCGCCCCATCGACGAGTCGATCGACGATGAAGCTGTTGAAGCGGCTGGCGACGATCGCCACGCGCAGGCCGGCGGCGTCGAGCTGACCGCCGAGGTGCTGGATGACAGGGAGGGCCGGGTTTTCCATCTTTGGATCTCAGGGCTCGTGAGGGGTTTTACTGCGCCGGGGTCGTCTTGGGTAGGAGCGGCAGGCTTTCCACGATAGTAAGTCCGTGGCCTTCAAGGCCCGCGATCTTCTTGGGGTTGTTGGTGAGCAGGTTCATGTGCGTTACGCCGAGCTCGCGCAGCACCTGCGCCCCCAGGCCGAAGTCGCGCAGCTTGCTGTCGGACCCGAGCGGCGGCTCGTGGTGCAGAAGGTACGTCTTGAGGTCCTGGCGCAGCGAGTAGCTGCCGGTCGGGAAGATGTAGAGGAGCACCCCGCGCCCCGCGGCATCGATTGCCCGCAGGGCCGCCCGCAGCTGCTCGCCGCTGTCGCAGCCGTGCGCCGCGAACACGTCGCCCGGCAGGCTCGCGGTCTGCACCCGCACCAGCACCGGCTCGTCGGTCTTGAGCTCGCCGCGCCACAGCGCCAGGTACTCGGTGGGCTCGATAGCGGTCTTGTACAGCGCGCCGTGGAACTCGCGCAGCGGGATGCCGTCGACCGACGGCACGATCGGGAACTCCTCGGTACGCTCGACCAGGCACTCGGTCTGCAGCCGGTACTCGATCAGGTCGGCGACGCTGAGGATGAGCATCGAGTGCTCTTTGGCGAACCGCTGCAGGTCGGGCAGGCGCGCCATGGTGCCGTCGTCGTTCATGATCTCGCAGATGACGCCCGCCGGCTGCAGCCCGGCCAGCCGCGCCAGATCCACCGAGCCCTCGGTCTGGCCGGTGCGCACCAGGGTCCCGCCGCGCTTGGCGCGCAGCGGGAAGATGTGACCGGGAGTAATCAGATCCTCGGCCTTGGCCCCCGGGTTCACCGCGGTCAGGATGGTGTGGGCGCGGTCGGCCGCCGAGATGCCGGTGGTCACCCCGTGCCGCGCCTCGATGCTCACCGTAAACGCCGTACCGAGCGGCGGACCGCCCGAGCGCGCCGCCTGCAGGTGCAGCTGCAGGTAATCGGCGCGCTCCTCGGTCAGGGTCAGGCAGATGAGCCCGCGGCCGTAGCGGGCCATGAAGTTTATCGCCTCGGGCGTGACCTTCTCGGCGGCCATGGTCAGGTCGCCCTCGTTCTCGCGGTCCTCGTCGTCGACGAGGATGACCATGCGGCCGGCGCGCATCTCGGCGAGCGCCTGCTCGACCCGCTCGATGCGCCGCTCGCGCTCTATCCTGCGCTCACTAAGGTTTGGCAAAACCGTGCTCCTTTAGTCGTGCGAGGGTCAGTCCGCCGCCCCCTTCGGGCAGATACCCCGCGACCAGCTTCTCCAGGTGCTTGGCGATAAGGTCTACTTCCAGGTTTACGTGCGCACCGCGCGCCTTGCCCGCAAGGTGGGTGTGCTGCTGGGTGTGCGGCACCAGCGACACCGAGAAGCCGTAGCCGTCCACCTGGTTCACCGTGAGGCTCGTCCCATCGACCGTGATTGCGCCTTTGGCGACAATGTAGCGCAGAAGCGCGGCCGGCGGGTGGATGGTCAGGTCCCAGTTGTCGCCGCGCGCGCCGGTAATCGCGATGCTGCCCACGCCGTCCACGTGGCCGGTGACCAGGTGGCCGCCCAGCCGGTCGCCCAGGCGCAGCGCCCGCTCCAGGTGCACCCGCTGGCCCGCGACCACCGTCGCCAGCGTGGTCAGCGCCAGGGTCTCGGGCCCCGCCTCGACCTCGACCTCGGCGGCCTCCGGGCGGCTCGTCACCACGGTCAGGCACACGCCGTCCACCGCCAGGGAGGCCCCGAGCTCCAGGCCCGCGGCGAGCAGCGGCGCCGCGAGCCGCAGCCGCACGCCGCTCCCTCTGGGCAGCGGGGCCACGCCCGCCACCCGTCCCAGGTCCTCAACCAGGCCGGTGAACATCGCCATCCTCCTTGGGGTGCAAGCTTTCCGGGGCAAAGGCGCCGCGCCGCAGAAGGCCGCTGATAAACAGGTCCTGCCCGAGCCGCTCGACCTGCATCGAGGTCAGCCACGGGGCCGCCGACACCGCCGGCACCGCGAAGTGGCGCAAGAGCGGCACGCCGTCATCGCCGAGAAACAGCGGCGCCAGGTACAGCGCCGCTTCATCATACAGCCCCGCATCGAGCAGCGCCCCGTGCAGCATCGCGCCGCCCTCGCACAGCACCAGCCGCAGCTCGCGCTCGCCCAGGCAGTGCAGGGCCGCGTACAGGTCGATGCTGGTCGGCAGCGGCCCGCTGCGCGGCGCCACATCGCGCGAGGACGGCGGCGGCAGCCCGAGCACCTCGACGCCGCGCTCGCGC
>DAOMZC010000626.1:0-4463 GCA_035437965.1 Pseudomonadota bacterium | reverse complement strand
GGCGCCGCGGGACGGGCACTGGCGACGGGGGCGGCGGCGGCGCGCACCGGCGCAGCGGTCGGGCGCTCGGCGGCCTGCGCCCGCGCCTTGTCCAGGTAGTCGCTGTAGTTGCCCTCATAGAAGGTGACCTGACCGTCGCCGCCAAAGGCGAGGATGCCGGTGGCCACGTGATCGAGGAACCAGCGATCATGCGAGACGATGAGCGCGCAGCCGGGAAACTCGCAGAGCGCCTGCTCCAGCACGCCCAGCGTCATCAGATCCAGATCGTTGGTGGGCTCGTCGAGGACCAGCAGGTTGCCGCCGCGCCGCAGCAGCTTGGCGAGCTGCACCCGGTTGCGCTCGCCGCCCGACAGCGTCCCGACCTTGGCGTCGGCGAAGCGGTCGTCGAACAGCATCATGCGCAAAAACGTCCGCACGTGCACCGGACCGTCCTCCAGCAGCACGCTGTCGCTGTCGCCCGAGACCTCCTGCAGGACGCTGCGCTCGTCATCGAGCTCGGCGCGCCCCTGGTCGAGAAAGGCGATGCGGGTGTTCTGGCCGATGATCACCTCGCCGGCGTCGGGCGCGAGCTCACCGAGCAGCGTGCGCAAGAGCGTCGTCTTGCCGACCCCGTTACCGCCGACGATGCCGATGCGGTCGCCCGGCTTGAGCAGCAGCGTCAGCGCCGAGAACAGCCGCTTGCCTCCGAGCGACTTGGTGAGGCCGCGCAGCTCGAGGATCGTCTTGCCGATCCGCCCGCCGGTCGGCAGGCGCAGCACCAGCTTGCGATCCATGGGCGGCCGATCGTCCAGGCCCGGCTTGTCGGCCACCGCCTCGTAGAAGCGATCGATGCGCGCCTTCTGCTTGGTCGCGCGCGCCTGCGGGCCGCGGCGGATCCAGTCGAGCTCACGGCGGACGAACATCGCCCGCTCGTGCTCGCGGCTGGCCTCGTTTTCCAGGCGCTCGGCCTGCTTCTCGAGGAAGCGGTGGTAGTTGCCGTCGTAGGCGTACAGGTGGCCGCGGTCGAGCTCGAGGATGCGGGTCGCCACCCGGTCGAGGAAGTAGCGATCGTGGGTGACCAGGACCAGCGCCCCGGGCTGGGAGCGCAGCCGGGTCTCCAGCCACTCGACGGTGCGCGCGTCCAGGTGGTTGGTCGGCTCGTCTAATAGGAGGAGCTCGGGGCGGGCCAGCAGCGCGGCGGCCAGCGCGACGCGGCGGCGCTCGCCGATCGACAGCGTGCCGACCACCGCGGTGAGGGGCGGCAGCTGCAGGGCGGCGGCGAGTCCGCGGATCTCGTGCTCGACATCCCAGCCGCCCAGGTTCTGCAGCCGCTCGTGCAGGGCGGCCTGCTGGGCCAGCGCGGCGTCGCGCTTTTCCCCGTCGGTGCGCTCGATCTCGTGGCCGAGCTCGGCGAGCTCGGCGAGCACCGCGGCATGGGCGCGCAGCCCGGCGCGCAGGGCCTCTTGCACTGTCTTATCGGCGGGCAGCCGCGGCTCCTGGGAGACGTACTCGACGTGCAGCTCGCGCCGCCGGGTGAGCAGGCCGCTGTCCGGACCGTCGGCCGCCTGCTCATCCGCGTCGCCGGCGCCGCTGAGCAGGCGCAGGAGGGTCGACTTGCCCGAGCCGTTCAGGCCGACGAGCCCGATCCGATCCTGGGCGTGCACGGCAAAGGAGACCCCGGCGAGGACGCGGCGGGCGCCGAAGCTTTTCTCGATATTCTGGACGGTGAGGATGGCAGTCACGGGAGCCTCGCGGCCGGCCGGCACGCGCGGCGCCATTGTGCACCACCGCGCTCGCCGGCGACGCCAAGAAAAACGCCCGCCGACGCCGACCGCGGCCGGGCCGCCCCTATCACGGCCCCATCAGCCAGCGCAGCCCGCTGCCCATCACCGCCGCGGCGAGCAGCGCCAGCACCATCCACAGGCCGCGCCGCCGCGGCAGCACCGTCCGCTTGGTGTGCGGATCGCCGAGCGGCTCCATCAGCTCCACCGACAACAGCGGCGTCAGGGCGGGCGGGCGCTCGGCGACCAGCAGAGTAGGCATGGCGATTGCCGGCGCGCCCGGCCACCCGGCGCGCCCGGGTCCGGCCAGCGGGGCGTCGATAAGCGGCACGACCTCGGTGAAATCGTCGGGCAGGTCGGCCATCTCGCTGAGGCGGCGCGCCACCTCGGCCATGGACGGGCGCTGCGGCGGCTGCTTGCGCAGCATGCTGTGCACCAGCCGCGCGAGCTCGGGCAAAAGCTGCGGCGCGTGACCCTGCAGCGGCGGCGGCTCGTCGAACAGGTGCATGGCCATGACCTCGGCCGGGCCGCTGGCCGAGAACGGCGGCTGCCCGGCGATGGTCTGGTAGAGGATGACGCCCAGCGCGTAGACATCGGCGCGATCGTCGACGCCGCGCGCGCCGCGGCACTGCTCGGGCGCCATGTAGGTCGGCGTCCCCATGAGCATGCCGGTGCGCGTCACCAGTCCCCCGGGCGCGGCATCGGCGGCGGCCAGCTTGGCGATGCCGAAGTCGAGGATCTTGGCGAGCTCACCGCCGGGAGCGCCGGCATCGGCGATGAGCATGATGTTCTCGGGCTTGAGATCGCGGTGGACGATCTTGCGCGCGTGCAGCGCCGACAGCGCGGCGGCCAGCTGGGCGACTATCTGGACCGCGCGGAGCGGCGGCAGGCGGCCCCCGCCGACCTGGTTCAGGCGGGCGTGCAGCGACACCCCTTCCAGGTACTCCATCGCCAGGTACAGGATGCCGCTGTCCAGCTGCCCGCAGTCGAGGACGCGGACCAAGCCGGGGTGGTGAACCAGGTTGGCCGCGTGGGCCTCGCTGCGGAAGCGGGCGGCCACGTCGGGGTTGGTGGCCATGGTCGGGTGCAGCACCTTGAGCGCGGCGCGGATGCCGTCCGGCTCGTGCACGGCCTCAAACACCGAGGCCATGCCGCCGCTGCCGAGGTGCCGCACGATGCGGTAGTTGCCGATTCGCTTGCCTTCCATGCGCACTGCCACCTGCTGCTGTTCTGCGGCACCTACGGTAGGGGGGCCGTGGGCGCGGCAAGTTGCTGATATCTATCAGGATCTTAGCGCGACCGTGGGACGGATAAAAGCAGGCATTGGCGGGGCCCCGCACGGCCGTCCCTGCGCGGGCACCGCTGGCGACGACCAGAGCCGAAAAGAACCGGGCCAAAATCAGGGCCGATTCAGGGCCGATTCAGGACCGATTCAGGGCAAATCCAGGGGAGTGTCGGAAGCCGCGGCAGCCGCCACGGCACTTAGTGCCAGAGCAGGTAGGCCATCCCGATGAGGAGCACCAGCAGCGCCCCGAACAGGGCGGCCGCCGCCTCCTGGTTGCGCAAGAGGAAGCCGCGCACGCCGAGCGCCGCCGGCACCCCGGGCTTTGACGCCGGCACCACATGCTGGGTCGCGGTTCCCCACGGCGAATCGCTAGAGCCGGACGGCGGGATGATCGGCATCAGACCAGGCGTGATGCGCCCCTGCGCGGGTCCAGAGATCGCCGCGGCGGGCGCGGCGGGACCGACTGGAGCGGCCGGCTGGCGGCCCGCGGCGGCCGGTGGCGCGTGCGGGCTCGGGCTACCAGACGGGCGGGGGTGCTCGTGGGGGCTGCCGCTGGCCTGCTGCAGCGCCTGCTTTTGATCGATCTGGCCCTGCTGCAGCGCCTTGATCAGCATGCTCACCCGCGGCGGGCGCGGCGGCGTCGGCTTCTCCGGCGGGCGCGGCGGCGCGGGGGCCGGTGCCGGCTCGGGCGCCAGGCTCACCGGGTCCAGCTCCATCAGCATGCTGTCGATCTGCTTGGCCGACGAGCTGCTCGCGGGCGCGGTCGGCGCGGGGGTGGCGACCGCGGGGCTGACCGCCGGCACACCTCCGATTGGGCTGGGCGCGGTGGGCGCCGCCGAGGGCTCGACCGGCTCGGGAACCGCGCCTTTTTCGAAAAGGCCCAGGGCCCTCAGGTCGGGGTTTAGCTTGGCCTGCGTCGCCTGCTCGGTAATCGGCATGCGGCGCAGCGCCGGCTGGGTCTTGGCCTCGTTGTACGCCGGGACCGGCTCCAGGCCCGCCATGGCGGCCGGTCGGGTGGGGATCTCCGACAGGGTCTTGGGGCGCGCGCTGCTCTCGACCAGCGCGGTCGCGGCCTGCAGGAAGTCAGCTAAATCGTTGGGCTGCAGCGTCGAGTCGTAGGCGATACCGGTCCCCGGGCCGGCGGCCTCGGGCGGGCGCTCTCCGGTGGGCGAGAAGCCCGACGGGCTGACCGTCAGCGCAGGCGTCACCGCTTCGGCGGCCATGCCGCTCACCGCAGGCACCGGCGCGCCGGCCAGGCTCGGGGTCGGACCCGCGGGTCCGGTCGGCACCGCCGGGCCGACGGGTGGCACCGTCGGTCGCGGCGAAGCAGAGCTCAGCTCGTCAGCCCCCTTGGCCACGGGGCTCGGCGACGACTGCGGGCTGCGCGCCGAGGCGGCTCCGGCCGGGGCTGCCATGGA
>DAOMZC010000625.1:0-4466 GCA_035437965.1 Pseudomonadota bacterium | reverse complement strand
CGTTTCTGCTCGGGCGGTCGGCGCTCACGAGCTGGGGGACGTCGGGCCTGGCGCTCGGCAGCTTGCTCCTGCTCGTTCGCTTCCGGCTGAACTCGGCCTGGCTGGTGCTGGGCGGCGGGTTGCTCGGCTGGCTGGCTCACCGCGGGCCATGAGCCGCGGGGGGCTGCGCAGCTACGGGCGGTCGCTCGGGAAGGCGTAGCGGTACGCCTCCAGCAGCCAGGGGTCGAGCTCGTCCGCCGAGACGTGCGGCTGCCGACCGCTGACGAACTGACTCGCCGCCTCGGCGAGGTCGGCGGGCAGGAGCTCCGGCGGCACGCGCAGGGCGCTGTCGAGCCACTCGATGACCTCGGCGGGCGGCGTCGGCTTGGTGCTCGGCCGCCCCGGGCCTGGACGGCTGCCGAGCGCTGCGGCGTACTCACGGACAAACAGAGCGAACTTGAGCTGCTTCTCGGTCATGACTCGCCTCCGGCAAGCTGGCTATCGAGCTAGAGTCATAAAGATCTATAGCAAGCCGGAAGCCAAGGTTCCTCTGTCGGTAACCCGATTTCCGCTGCGCAATTTTTGCGGTATCATTTGTTTGAATGCAAAATATGCGCGCAGCGGCTGAGCAGCCTCTGGAAGACAAGCTGAGCAGCACCTAATGCGCTAATCGCTCTTTAGCCCATTACGCAAGGGCGTCCGGCCCAGGCGGCTGCCAGCAGGCGCTACGCGACCGAGGCGCGACGACGCCGACGCCCGAGCGCCAGCAGGCCGACGCCGAGCCCGAGCCCCCCCCACCCGGCGAGGCCGCCCGAGCCCGACCGCGCCGGTGCCAGGCTGCAGCCGGTGGGGGCGCCACCGCCGGTACCGGCATCGCCGCCATCGCTTCCGCCGGTGGTGGCAGCGTCGGTGGTCGGGGTGGTCCCCAAATCGGGCGTGGCGCCCGTCGGGGTGTACACGATCTTGACGTTGGTGAAGCCGCCGGCGCTCGTCGTCATGTTCACGGGGGTCGCGCCCACCGTCAGGTTGAACGAGGCCTCGTTGTTGGTCGCCACCGAGGTCGAGTTGTGATCGGTAAGCTCCATCTTCACGACGTAGGTACCATTGGGAACGACCGCCTTGTTCACGTCGCGGAGATCCCAGCTGACGGAGCGGGTTCCGTGCGCCGTAAACGTGGCGCCGGTCACCGCGTCCACATTGTTGCCCTTGGACGACGCGTTCCAGGCAAGCAGATACTGCTTGCGCGTCGCCGCCCACTGCGCGAGCGTCCGCACGAAGGCCCCGTTTGGCTTCTCGACCCACACCGCGACGATGTTGTTCGGAGCGAACACCGGCTGGGAGGTCTTCATGGTGTCGAACGTGAAGGTCGCGCTCTGCGCGCTGGCGACCGCGGGAATCGCCGCGCCGAGTACCCCTATTAGCATGCAGCTGAGCTTATTAATTTTAATACTCATGGCGATAGCGTAACAAAAAACGCAACCTCTAAACAAACAATCTGCACTGTCGTAATAGATTCGCGGAATCCCAATGATCTGGCAGGTATGCCGCGCTCGCGAAGGAAGGGAAACAGGAAGGAGGAAACAGGAAGGAGGGAGGAAACCGGATGGCGCCGCGAGTGGCGACGGCCGACAAAACTGTTTGCGCCGGCAGCTTCTCAAACTACATTGCGCTGTCTCCTGCGGGGGCCGTCCTGCAGGTCGACTGTCCAGCGCGGCTCACCCGCCTACCTTGCGGATTCCCATGTCTTGTGAAAATCGCCGACCTCCGTCAGTTCACGCCAACGTACCTGCCCTTCGTCGCCGCGGTCCGGCGCGCTCGCGGGTCCGCGGCAGGGCCTTGTTCTTGGGACTCCTCGGCTGCGCGCTGCTGCCGACGCTCGGGGTGGTGTGGCGGGCGGTGGCGGACTCGCGGGAGCCGGAGCAGCTGGCGGCGCGCGGCCCGAGCGGCGATGACAGCCAGGCCGCGGCGCGCAAGAAGGTCCTCGCTACCCTGGCCACCGACCCGACGGTGCTCATCAACGTCACCGAGCGTGAGATGCCGGCCAGCCCGGACATCCTCAACCTCGGCAAGCGCTCGACGGCGGCGCTGGAGCGCTGCGTCGCCGACAACGCCGCCGCCGACCTGCGCGCCCTGTGCGCCGAGCTGATCGGGGTGCTCGGCGACCGGCGCGGCCTGCCGACGCTGTACACGGCGCTCGAGGACTGGGAGCCCGAGGTGCGGTTCAGCGTGATCAAGAGCCTGGCCAAGATGCCCGATGAGCGCTCGATCGAGCCCCTGCTCCGCTCGTACCGCCGTCGCGACGAGGACCTGGCCAACCGCAAGGTCATCCTGGCGACGCTCGGGCAGCTTAGCAGCCGGCGGGCGATCAAAGTTCTGCGCGAAGAGCTGCGGCGCAAGCCGGCGCGGCCGGCCAAGGACGGCGAAGAGGAGAGCGCCGAGACCGGCGGCCTGCGCCCGGCCGCCTTCGCCGCGCTGTGGCACGCCCGCCGCCTCATCCCGCGGTCGGCGATCGAAGCCGATGTGGCCTTCGCGCTGACCAGCGGCGACGACACACTCATCTATCCGGCGGTGCTGGCGGCGGCCGAGCTCGGCTCGCCGCGGCTGGTCAGGCCGCTCTTGCCGCTGCTTGAGAACGGCAACCCCAACACCCTCAACAAGGCGGTGTACGCGCTCGGGCGGATCGGCGACAAGAGCGCCACCCGGCCGCTGCTCGGGCTCCTGCCCGGGGTGCGCGATGCGCGGCTGCTCAACAACATTGCCTTTGCGCTGGAGCGGCTCGATCGCAGCGCGTTTTTTGCCGAGATTGGCCGGCTCAGCGAGCACAAACAGGCGATCATCCGCCTCAACGCCGCGTTCGTGATCGGGGACGTCCGCCGGCCCGAGGGGCGCGAGCTTTTGGCCAAGTCGCTGGCCGACCCGAGCGAGCGGGTCAAGCTCGAGGCGATCTCGGCGATCGCCAAGCTGCCGTCGGCGGGGCCCAGGGCGGCGGTGGATCCGCTGCTCGCCAAGGCGCTGGCCGACCCGAGCGACTCGATCAAGCTCGAGGCCATCGCCGCCATCGTCGCGAAGAACCCCGACGCCATCGACCGCGCGCAGGTCGACTCGCTGCTCGGCAAGCTGCTCGCCGACAAGGAGCAGTCGGTGCAGCAGGCCGCCATCGAGGCGCTCGCCAGCCACGGGACCGCCGCGGCGATCCCCGCCCTGGAGGGCTTCATCAAGAGCCCGAGCCAGAAGCTGCGCGAGGAGGCGATCTACGCCATCCACGCGCTCAGCGGCCAGAAGCGCGGTCAGCTCATCTACGAGCAGCTGCTGGGCTCCAGCGTCGAGAACACCCGCCGCCGGGCGGCAATCGCGCTCGGCAAGGTCGGCGACGGGCGGGTGCGCGACTACCTGCTCGGCTGCTTCGAGGCCAAGCGCTGCTCCGCCGATGATGTCGAAGCGTTCCTGCGCGCCGATACCGACCCGGGGACGCCGGCACGGGTGCTGCTCAGCTGGGCGCGCGACCGCACCGAGCTCGCGCCGGTGGTCGCCGGGCTCAAGCCGGTCGGGGCGAGCCAGCTGGTGGCGAGCAGCATCGATGTCGCGCTGGCGCAGCAGCGCGACGGGGTGGCCAAGGACTCGATCGATCTGCTGGGCGCGCTCGGCGATGCGCGCATGCGGCCGCGGCTGCAGCCGCTTTTGCGCAACAGCGACGCCTGGCTGCGGGTGCACAGCGAGGTCGCGCTGGCGCGGCTTGGTGAGCCGAGCGCCGACGCCGCGCTGCTCGGCGAGCTGGACAACCTGCCGAGCGACTGGCTGCCGGCGGTGGCGCGCTTCGTCGCTCGCCTCTCCGACGCCGCGGTGCGGACGCGCCTGGTCGCCGAGCTGGCCCGGCGCGAGGCCGGCACCGACTTTCCGGTCGCCCTGGCGGCGGCGGCGATCCGCCTGGAGTGGCAGCCCGAGCAGGCGCTGCCGCGGCTGCTCACCGCGCTGGCCTCCGAGCGCGTGCTGGAGAGCGACCTCGCCGAGCGCTACCTGCGCCGGGCCGAGAACAAGACGGTGACCAAGCTGCTCGACGGCGCGCTCAAGAGCGAGAAGCAGGAAGACACCCGGGTGCGGCTGCGCAAGCTGATCGACAGTCGCGAAAAGGGGTGAGCGCGGCGCAGCCCGCAGGCGGCAGGACCGCGGCCTGGGGGACCTGGGAGCTGTGGCTGGCCGGCGGGGCGAGCGTCGCGGCGCTGGTTTATGATCCGCTGGCGCCGGCGGCGGCGAGCAAGCGGGTGTTGCTGCTGCTGGTCGGGATGGCGGCGCTGCTCGCGGGCTGGTGGCGTCCGGCGATGCCGGCGCGGCCGCTATCGCGGGCGGTGCTGTGGTGGTGCGGGCTGGTCGGCTGGCTGGCGCTTGCGGCGGCGCGAAGTGGACCTCTGGGGCTGCAGGCGCTGGGCAGCTGGGTCGGCGCCACGGCGCTGCTCCTGGCCGCGGCGCAAGTGCCGCGCCCGCGCGTCCGC
>DAOMZC010000624.1:0-4479 GCA_035437965.1 Pseudomonadota bacterium | reverse complement strand
ATCTCGGCCGCGCCCGCGCCGCTGCCCGCTCTCAAGCCACTACCTTGACGCCGACCGCGAGCAGGCCACTGCCCGTCACGCCGCGGTCTCAGGGGTTGGGGCCGTCGGCCTTGACACCTTGGCAGGCCCGAGGCCACCATCGCTAGCACGTGGCGGCCTTTGTGGTCATTCTGGCGATTGTGGCGCACCGATTTCTGCGCCTTGATCTGACAAATGATCTGATCGCCAGCCTCCATCCGCAGGCGGTGCTCACGGGCCTGTTGGCAGTGACGCTCGGGGCCGGCGTGCTGACGCGCAGCGTGTCGCTGCGACCGTCGGGGGTGCTGCTCGTGCAGTGGGGCCTGTGGGCGTGGGCGCTGATCAGCAAGGTCGTCGCCGACGGGCCGAGCTGGCTGGGTGAGTTCATCAAGGGCGACTACGCCAAGGACATGCTGTTCGCGACGCTGGTGAGCGTCACCGCGACCTCGCTGGCGCGCCTGCGCATGCTCAGCTGGGTGGTCGTCTCGACGCTGACCGTGATCTCCCTGGTCACCATCCCGCAGCACAGCGGTCCCAAGCAGTGCTACCACTACAAGCTCAACGGAGAGCTTAACTACGACGAGCAGACCGACGGCCGGCCGTGTGTCGGCGCCGCCGACTGCTTCGACGTGCCCAAGGGCGAGGAGCACCTGCGCGAAGAGGGCTGGGCCTGCGAGCGCACCGGCAGCTGGGGCCTGGCCACCGTCCTTGAGCGCATCCACTACGTGGGCAACCTGGTCGATCCCAACGCGCTGGCGCAGGCGCTGGTGATGGCGGCGGCGCTCGGGCTGGGGCTGCTCACCTGGCCGCGCTCGCAGCGGAGCTCGGCGCTGCAGCGGCTGTTCCTGCTCGCAACGGTGGTGGTGATGAGCGTGGCGGTGGTCTACGCCGCCTCGCGCGCCGCCCAGCTGGCGCTGGCGCTGGTGTTCGTGTGCTTTTTCTATGTGCGCTTCGGGCTGCTCGGCATCGTGCTGGCGGCGCTCGGCGGAGCGCCGGTGGTGCTCATCAGCAACCGCAACGCCGCCGAGGCCGCGTACTCCACCCTGACCCGCATCATGACCTATATGAATGGCTATGATGCGCTATGGCAGAATCCGGTGTTCGGCGTCGGCTTCGGCAACTACGAGAAGATCAGCTTCATCAACGCCCACAACAGCTTCTTCCAGGCGATTACCGAGACGGGCCTCATCGGCGGCTCGCTGTACCTCTTGGGAATCTACTTGTCGTTCAAGCTGGTCGTCGGTGTGGCGCTGTGGCCGCTGCACGAAACGGACCTGCCGCGGCTGGAGCTCCGGCACCTGGCGCGGACCCTGCTGGCGATGCTCGTGGGGGTGGTCTCGTGCGTGTTCTTTTTGTCGCTGGCGTTCGACGTGATGTGGCTGTTTCCAGTGGGCATCATCGCCGCGTTCCATGGCGCGGTGCGCGAGCAGCTGCCCGACTACGAGCTGCGGGTGCGCGGCTGGGAGCTCCTCTTGGTCCTCGCCAGCGGCGCGCTGCTGCCGGCGGCGTTCCTGTTCTTTGCGACCCGCAACTACTAGACCCCGGAAGCTTCGGAGCGGCGCGCCCGCAGGCGGTGCCGGGCGATCCACTCGCGCGCCTCTTCCTCGGTGTCGGTGATGCCGACCGGCAGCTTGTTGTGGGTCAGAAGATTGATGCCGCGGCTTACCAGAACGACCACCGCGCGGGTAAATACGCTCGTACCGTAATAGACTGCGCCGGCGCACCGGTTGGTCTCCAGCCAGCGCACCGTGTACTTGCGGGCGGCCAGCGTGAGCTCGGACATCTCGCGCAGATTCCCAAGCAGGTACACGTCCTTGTGCTGCTCTATCACCGCTTCCGCAGCTCTCAGGAATTCCTCCATGTCGTCGCGGTCAAAGACGCCGCGGACGACGAGGCAGAGAATGTCATCCTCTGCCTGGTAGGGGTGCTTGCCGCCGATAAGCCGCGTCACTATTTCCCATACTAGAAGAACCCGCCCCCAGGTACAACGCAGCGCCGCCGCGGCATAAGGTATGATGAGGGCATGAGCGAGACGCCGCAGCCGCAGCCGCCGGGGCGCTCGCCGCGGCGGCGCCTGGCGGGACTCCTGGCGGCGGTGGCGGGCGGCATGATCCTGATATGGACGCTGGTCGGCTACGTGCGGCTCACCCTCAGCGCGCGGCCGCCGGGGGGGACCGCGGGCGGCGCCGCCACCATGATCGAGCGCTGCAGCCGCAGCATGCCGGTGGATCTGGCCCAGGCGTGCGTCGCCGAGATGGAGCAGAAGGAGGCCGCGGCGCGGCTGCAGCTGTGGGCGGGGGCGACGGTCGGCGGAGTTCTGCTCGGGCTGGCGCTGTGGGCCGACCGATCGGCGCGCCGCGCGGCAAGAAATCGGAGGGATTCCTGATGCGAGTCGGCGTGAACTACGCCTGGCACAACTACGGCTGGGACTTCGGAGCGCCGCCGCGCCGTGACAGCGGCCAGGACTGGGGACCGCGGGCGGCCTTCGCCACCCACCTCGGGGAGGAGCTGCGCGAGCTGCGCCGCCTCGGTCTGTTCGCGGTGCGCTGGTTCCTGCTCGGCGACGGTACTTCCTACGGGATGGACGCGGAGCGACCGCACCTGGACGCGCGCGACGACGGCCAGTGGCGCTTCGATGGCTGCCCGCCGCTCACTCCCGAGTTCCTCGCCGACTTCGAGCTGCTGCTGGCCGCCTGCGCCGCCGCCGACCTGCAGCTCCTGCCCTCGCTCATCGACTTCCACTTCTGTTTCCCGGGGCTGCCCGTCCCCGGCTCGAGCGGCGTCGTCAAGTGCGGCCGCTCGGATGTCATCGTCGATCCAAGCAAGCGCCGCGCCTTCTTCGCGCGCGTCCTCGGCCCGCTCCTCGACGTGGCGGCGGCCTACCGCGAGACTCTCTACGCCTTCGAGCTCATAAACGAGCCCGAGTGGTGCACCCGCGAGCCCGGCTTCAACCTCGACCCGCTCGACGCCAAAAAGACCGTCCCGCGCGAGGCGATGCGGGAGTTTCTGCGCGACGGGACGGCGATGATCAACCGCGCCGGGTTCCGCTCCACGGTGGGCTTCGCCATGTATCCGACGCTCGCCCGCTGGGACTCGGTGGACCTGGGGCTGTCGCTCCACCAGTTCCACTACTACGGCGAGCCGGCGGCGATCCCGCGCCAGAGCTTCGACCCGCAGTGGCCGCTCATCGTCGGTGAGTTCGCCACCGCGGCGCACCGACCGTGGCCGGAGCTCGGCCCCCGCCAGGACGTGCTGAGCCGCCTGCGCCTGTTATCGGCCAAGGACTTCCCGGTGGCGTTCCTGTGGTCGCGCAACCGCGCCGAGGAGGCCGCCAGCGAGCCCGCCGTCGACTGGTCCCCGCGCACCCGCGAGCTGGTCGCGGAGTTTACCCGCGGCTAGGACTGCGGGGCGGCGCGCGGCGGGCTTTACGGGTGATGCGGCGCGCCCTGGGCGCGGTCCGGGGTGCGGGACGACCGCCCGCCGGGCTCGCGGCTCTCGTGCCGCCGCGCCCGCCGCGCCTGGCCGGTGGCGGTCGCGGTGCCCAGGAGCTGGGCGGGGGTCCCGGTAAAGACGACCTCGCCCCCAGCGGCGCCGGCCTCTGGCCCGAGCTCGACGATCCAGTCGGCGGCGGCGATGACATCCGGCTGGTGCTCGATGACAACCAGGGTGTCGCCGCGATCGACAAGCCGCGCCAGGACGCTGATCAGCCGCCGCACGTCCGACAGGTGCAGGCCGGTAGTCGGCTCGTCCAGCACGTACACGGTGGGCTCGTGCGCCGCGCGGGCGGTGAGCTCGGCGGCGAGCTTGAGCCGCTGCGCCTCCCCGCCCGACAGCGTGTTCGAGCCCTGGCCGAGCTGGAGGTAGCCGACCCCGAGGTCGCGCAGCGTCTGCAGCGGCCGGGTGATGCGCGGGTGGTTCTGGAAGTGCGCCACCGCCTCGTCGGCCGACAGGTGCAGGATCTCGCCGATGTGGCGCCCGCTGTAGGTGACCTCGAGCGTCGCCGGCTCGAAGCGCGCCCCGCCGCACGCCTCGCAGGCGGTGACCACGTCGGGCAGAAACGACATCTCGCTGACGATCGCGCCCTGGCCCTGGCAGGTCGGGCAGCGACCGCCGCTGGGCGTATTGAACGAGAAGCGCTGCGCCGTGTAGCCGCGCAGCTTGGACTCGGGCAGGCTGGCGTAGAGGCGCCGGATCTCGTCCCACACCCCGAGGAAGGTCGCCGGCACCGAGCGCGGCGTGCGCCCGATCGGCGACTGATCGACCGCCAGCGCCCGCTTCACATGCTCGACCCCATCGAGCTTCTTGAACGGCAGCGGCGGCGGCGCGACCAGGCCGAGGGCGCGCCGCAGCGCCGGATAGAACACCTTCTGCACGAGCGTGCTCTTGCCCGAGCCGCTGACCCCCGCGACTACGCACAGCCGCCCCACCGGCACCCGGAAATCGACGCCCTTGAGGTTGTGG
>DAOMZC010000623.1:0-4488 GCA_035437965.1 Pseudomonadota bacterium | reverse complement strand
GGCCTGCGCATCTACCTGCGCCCCAAGGTCCCGTTCGGGAACGGACCCGCGCGAGGGCCGGGCCGCCGTCGGTGGTGCCGAGGTCGGCCGCGGCTGCCGCCCACCCGGTGCTGCGCAGGCGTACGGGCAGCTGCGCGGCACCGGGCGGGAAGATTGGTGGGAAGACGCTGGGCCCGCCCTGCGGCTGGGAGTGAGCTGGCTTGTCGCCGCCGCCGCGCTCAGCGGGAGTGAGCTGGCTCGTCGCCGCCGCGCTCAGCGGGAGCGCGCGGTGGTCTTACGCGCGGTGGTCTTGCGCGCGGTGGTCTTGCGCGCGGTGGTCTTACGGGCAGGGGTCTTGCGCGCGGTGGTCTTGCGCGCAGTCGTCTTGCCCGCCGTGGTCCTGCTCACGGCCGTCCGGGCGCGGCCGGAGGCGCTCTTGGTCTTGCGCTTGGCCGCGCGAGTCGCCGCAGCCTTCTTGGCGGCGGCCGAGCGAGCCGCCGAAGGACGCTTGGCCGCGGCGGCGCCGCCTTTACGCCCGCCTTTCTTGGCCGGGCTCAGATCCGTCTTCCTGCCGACTCCCGAGCCGCTCTTCTTGCCGCCGTGGTCCATCTTGTTGACGGTCGCCCAGGCGCGGCGCTCGGCCTCGCCCTCGGGGACGCCGCGGCGCTCGTAGCCCTCCTCGATGTGCTCTGCCTTCCGTTTCTGCTTGTCGGTGTATGCGGACTTGTCTCCTTGCGGCATGGTGGACCTCCAGTCTGTTGTTCAGCTTCCTGTGGCCAATAATCAGTCACCAGTGAATCAATCCGTGGTGACCTGCGACCACCATGACTCACTCTGTTATGCAGGATACATGCCTGGTTGGGAGCGGACTCCCAACCAGCCAACCTCGCGTGGACACTGCGGAATCCGTCCGGTCGTGACAATCCGACACATATGTCAAATGTGCACAGCACGCCTACCCGGCGCCGGCGGCAACCTCGACAGCTGTCGAGGGACGGGCCGCAGCCGCGCGACCGCTTGATTCCCGCCAGATTGCGCTCCTGGCACCTCACTTGCTTGGCTCCTCGGCTCGGGCAGAAGCTCTCGAGTGCCTGCGTTCCTGACGAGCGCTCCTTCAGAGCAGACAGAGACCAACCGACCAAGGAGAGACATCATGCAACCGGCCAAGAAGACCTCGGGTAGAGGGGAATCCGAAAACGCCATCGCCATGCTCATGGAAGATCATCAGCGGGTCCGCCAGCTGTTCGCCGAGTTCAAGAAGATAAAGGACGCCGGGGGCGCGGCCGACGCGACGGAGATGGGCGGACAGAAGGCCGAGCTGGTGGCGCAGATCTGCCAGGAGCTCCTCATCCACGCCCAGCTTGAAGAAGAGCTGTTTTATCCCGCGGCGCGCGCGGCGATCGCCGATCAGGATCTGATGGACGAGTCGACCGTCGAGCACGCCATGGTCAAGGACCTCGTCATGCAGCTCCTTGAGATGGCTCCTGGGGACGACCTTTATGACGCCAAGGTGACTGTCCTCTGCGAGTCGGTCGAGCACCACGTCAAGGAAGAGGAGGGCTCGATGTTCCCGCAGGTCCGAAAGGCCGCGGACCTTGACGATACGCTCGGCGACCAGCTCTTGCAGCGCAAGCAGGAGCTCTTGATCGAGCTGTCGCAGCCACGGGCCAAGCAGCCGGCGCGGGCCAACGGAGTCCGCAAGTCGCAGGGCGTGCAGGCCCCGGCGCACTAAGCGACTCCGCTCAGCGGTCGAGGTTCGCTTTTGGGAGGTACCTGGCGGCGCCGTTCCACGACAGGATCAGGAAAAGACCCATGAGCGGATAGAGCACCGGCACCATCGGCCACAAGAGGTCCGGGCGCTGGGTGAGCAGCAGCGACCCGCCGGCGAGCAGGACCGACACCGGCCAGACCGGCGGCAGGAACTGGGTGCCGATGATCAGCGTGGTCGCCGCGAGCCCCATCATCTCCAGCGTCACCAGCTGGGCGAGCTCAAAGTGCAGGAGCAGCCCGACGACGCGGAAGCCGACCATCTGCGCCGCCATGGCTCCCATGAGCTTCAGCATCCGGCGGTGAAAAGAGTTCTTCCCCAAGGTCTTGCGGACAATCGCGGTGGCTCCGGCCCAGCCGATGAGCAGGCTCACGCTGGCCCACAAGAACGGACGTAGCGCCATGAGCCCGTGCGACCGCGCGAAGTTGGAAAAGACGCTGATCATCAGGGTAGTGACCACGAACATGATCGAGAACGTCCGTCGCGCCTGCGGCGAGCCCGTCGGATCGTGCTGGGGATTTATGGAGAGCGCCTGCAGGAGCTCGGCCATGGAAGGGAACCGCTGCTCCGGCCGCGTCGCCAGGCCGCGTCGCAGGGTCTGCTCGACGAGCCGCGGGATCGGGCTTGCGGGGTCTACCGGCTGGATCCGACCGGCAAGGACGTTGCTCGACAGCTCGGCGTAGGTTGTGCCGGCGAACGGGAGCTTCTTGTAGAGCGCCTCGTAAAGGGCGGCGCAGAAGCTGAACTGATCGCTGCGGCTGTCGGCCTGCTCACCGCTGTACTGCTCGGGAGACATATAGGCGGGGGTCCCGATCACCGAGCCGGTCATCGTCAGCGGTGAGCTCAGCAGGCCCACCGGGGCGGAAGCGGCGGGGCGGGCGGGCGGCTCGATGGTGCCGGCGGCCCGCGCCAGTCCGAAGTCGGCGACCCGCGGCCGCTGGTCGCTGCCGACCAGCACGTTGTCCGGCTTGAAGTCGCGGTGGACCAGGCCCACGGCGTGGGCGGCGACCAGGCCCTGGCCGGCGGCCACGTACATGCGCAGCACCTCTTCCCAGGGGCGGCCGCTCTGGTTCTGCCAGCTGCCCAGGGTGGTGCCCTCGATGAACTCCATCGCGATGAATACCTGACCTGCGACCTCGCCGACCTCGTAGACCTGCACCGTGTTGGGGTGGGAGACGCGGGCCATGGCCTGGGCCTCGCGCAGGATGCGGGTGCGGCGGTCGGCGCTCTGCAGCTCGGTCTGGTGCAGGAGCTTGACCGCCAGCTTGCGATCGAGCTCTTCGTCATAGGCGGCGTAGACGACGCCCATGCCGCCCTGGCCGAGCTGGCGCAGGACGACGAAGCGGCCGATGCTGCGCGGCAGCGGGGTCGGTGCGGCGGCGGGGGGCGCGGGCGCGGACTCCGGTCCGGCGTAGGTATCGGCGAAGATGTCGACGCCCGCTCCCGCAGGCAGAGCAGCGGGCTTGGCCGGATCCTCCATCGTCCCTTTTATATCACAGGCGCCGCGCGCCCTCCCAAGTCAGCTCGCCGGCTCGCCTTCTCGGGGGAGCTCGACCGGGGTGAGCTCGCCGGCGACGCACTCGCCCAGGTAGCGGCAGAGCTCGGCCCGGGTGAAGCCCTGGCCCAGCGCCACCCGCGCCTTGGCGACCGCGGCGGCGTAGGTCAGATCCGCGCCGTAGATGGCCCCCGAGTCGACGAGCTTCTGGCTCGACTCGTAGCGGCCGGGGCTCACGCCGCCGTGCGGGCACTGGCTCACCACCAGGTGGGTGACCCCGGCCGCCGCCTCGCGCGCGACGAGCTCCATCCACCCGGCGTGCAGCGGGAAGTTGCCCGAGCCGAGCGCGCACAAGACGTGCACCGCCGGCTCGCCGGGCTCCCATGGCGGCGGGGCGGGGAGCTCGGGCAGGACCCAGCTCAGGCGCACCGCGCTGCCGAGCTGCAGGCGGCGCGGCGCCCCAGGGGTGCGCAGCGCGTGCTCGCCCCAGGTGATGTCGACGCCCAGGGTGCACAGCGGGGGACAGCCCGGGCTCTCGAAGGCGCCCATGGCGCCCATGGAGGTGGAGGAGCGCTTGAGCGCGCGGTTGCCGCGCAGGGCGACGTTGTGGAAGCAGATCATGACCTCGCGGACGGCGCCGCAGGCGACGATCACCGCGTCGAGCAGGTTCTGGCGGGCGTCGCTGCGGACCACCGCCAGCGGGCGCTGGCTGCCGGTGAGGACGACCGGCAGGCGCCGCTCCTGCAGGAGGAAGCTGAGCGCGCTCGCCGTATAGGCCATGGTGTCGGTGCCGTGGATCATCACGATGCCGTCGGCCCAGCAATCGCTGCGGATGCGCTCGGCCCAGGCCAGCCACTGCTCGCCGCGGACATCGCACGAGTCCTGGCGGGCGAGGAGCTCGACCTCGAGCTCGGCGATGTCGGACAGCTCGGGCAGGCGCTGCAGCAGCGCCCGCTGCGGGGAGTCGCCGCTGCGCTCGGGGTAGAGCGGGCTCGGGCCGCCGCCGAGCATTCCCAGGGTGCCGCCGGTGTGCAGCAGCAGCACCCGCTTCTTCTTGTCGGCCATGGCGCGTTCATCATGCCCGATGGGCGCGGCCTCGCCAAGCTCGTCGCGCCGCGGCTGGGCGGGGCGGTGGTGGGAGCGCGCCCGCGCGGCCGTCCGCGGCGCCAAAAGCCCGTCGCTCAGGCGGACCGGCGGAAGCGCGGCTCCGGACCCGCGCGAGGGCCGGGCCGCCGTCGGTGGTGCC
>DAOMZC010000622.1:2212-4491 GCA_035437965.1 Pseudomonadota bacterium | reverse complement strand
ACTGTTGAAAACGTCAAAATGAGTCGCTGAGCCCGCCTGAATCGTTCCCCATGACCCCGCGAAGGCTTGCGGCCCCGACGGGACACAACCCAGGAACGATTCACCGGGCGCCCAGCCGAGATTGCCAGACCGGCAGGCCAGACCGGGCCAACCCGCAACCCACCGCAGCCCTTCTCCGGCTACCGCTAATTCCCAGCATCCTCTAAGCGACCTCCTCCATCAGCCCCTGCGTCGTCTTCTTCATCCGGTCGATGCGGCGCCGGGCAATCTTGAGCAGATACCGCTCGGTCTCGGCGTCGAGTAGGAAGCCGACGATGCGCCACTTGGGATGGCGGTTCTTCTGCCAATTGTGCGGGTGGTTGACGTACTGCCAGCGGTGCGCCAGGGCGGCGGCGCAGGCTTGCTCGTCCAGGGTCTGCTCGGGGTCGAAGCGGCGGGCTCGTTCGGTCTTTTTGCGCGTCTCCTGCCAGTGGCCGAGGCGGTCCTCGACCACCACGTCTTCGCGCTTGAGCTGGATGAGCGGATCTTTGGTGAGGTCGTATCCGGCGGTGGCGGCGTGTTCCAGGTACTGGCCGGGCGCCATCAGCTTGAGGATGCGCGCCGAGAGCAGCTCCCGCTCGGCGATGGCTTCGTCCCGGTGAACGCGCACCTCGCGCAGCTCGGCGGCGAGCAGCTCGTCGTGCCGCCCCTGCAGCATCTCGGCCAGGTCGTAGTCGGCCGCGGCTTGGCGCTGGTGAGCCACGGCCGCCAGCTCACTGGTCAGCTGCTCGACGCGCTGCTCCGCGGCGATGCGGCGCGCTTTCTCCGCCCGAAGGCTGCGCGAGTCGGATTCGGCGACGAGGTGGGTTTCGCGGTGAGCGGTTTCCACCGCCGCGAAGTTCAGGCGCTGTTGCTTCAACTCGTCGGTTCGCTCGGCCAGGATGCGCTCGGCCTTGTCGGCGCGGTCGCGCTGCTCGGCCAGATCCGAGGTGGCGCGCTGCAGAAGTCGCTGCGTCTCTGCCTCGGCGGCCTCTGACTTGTCGAGCCGGCCCTGCAGCTCCGTTTTGGCGCGACTGGTTTCCTCATACAGAGCCGCTTGCGCTGCGACCTCGGACTTGGCCGCAGCGACCTCGCTCGCATGGCTCTCGGCCGCCTGCGCGTGGGCCTGGCGCAGCGCCGAGACTTCCGCCTCGAGTCGGCCGAGGGCGACCTGCTTCTCGGCGACTTCGTGCTTGGATTTTTTCAACTGCTCTTGGAGCTCGTCTCGGTTGTGGACAAGCTCCGCATGCCGCTGGGCCCGTTCTTCTTCACGAGCAGTCACCGCCGCCGCCTGGGACCTCAGCTCGCCGACCTGTGCCGCATGCGCTGCCGCCTGCCGCTCGTGGGCCGCTTGCAGTTCGGCGAACTGCTTGGCCGCGCGAGCCAGCGCCGCCTCCTTCGCGGCGAGCTCGTGCTGGGCGCTCTCGTGCTGGCCGCGCGCCTCATCTCGGCTGCGTGTCGCCTCGGCGTGCTGCTTGTTGAGGTGGTCGCGTAAGGCGGTCGTCGTCGCGGCCTGCGCCTTGAGCCGGCGGACTTCTTCGGCGTGCTGCGCAGCCTGCTGCTCATGGGCCTCCCGCAGCTCCGACAGCTCCTTGCCCGCGTGCTCTCGCGCGGACCGCAGCTCAGCAGCCTCGGCCTCAACTTTCTCGACCTGGGCCTTCAGCGCAGCCACCTGCTCGCGCAGGGGCTTGGTCTCCTCGCTGCCCTCCGCTTTCGCCTGCTCCCGCCGGACCTCGTCCAGCTCGTCCTGCAACGCCTCCAGCTCCTTCATCAGCTCGCGCCGGGAGGCGATGGCCTCGGCGCGCAGCTCGGCCAGCTTGGACCGCAGCTGGTGATCCACCAGCTGCATCGCCCGCGCGGCCGCATCGAGCTCGGCGGCGTGCTTGCGGGCTTCGGCCAGCGCTTGCAGGGCCGCCTCCAATGTCTTGGGCTGCCCCCTGCCAAGAGGCTCCGGCAGCCCCCAAGCGCCCGGAGAAAAGTCAGGGCGCTTGCGCCCCGGGTGCCCATACCACCAGATCCGGCAGCGCTCCTGGCAGAACCGGCGATCGGTTCGCACGCAATACGGCAGGCGAAAATCACAGGTCTTGCAGTGATAAACCGCTCGCATATCGGCCCCACATTTATCTCGAGTCAGAAAAAATCTGCGGCTCCAAACTAGCATGGTTCAACGGCTTATCTAAAAATCTGAAAATCAAAGCCGCGTAAGTTTTTAGAATCGCAGCGTTTTTCTAGTGCGATCATCTGCTCAAAACGCTCAACGC
>DAOMZC010000622.1:0-2112 GCA_035437965.1 Pseudomonadota bacterium | reverse complement strand
CGACGCTGCTATCGAGCATTTGAGCGGCTACGGCATAGACCCCAGCGCACTATGCCAAGGGACACCGGGCTGAAACGCTTCGATCCGCAACCAATAGATATCATTGGAGGATCTGATGGAACGGAAAAAGGTGGTATTCATCAAGCAATGCAGGCACAGTAGCAATAAGAAGGTATCGACATGCCGCTTGAGCCCCAATGCGTGGTCTGCACGCGTCCCCTGCAAATCCCCAAACGAGCCGACCGCCGGTACTGCGGCAGCAGCTGCCGGGTCCGCGCGTTCCGGGTACGCAAGAAGCGACAGCTCCCCACCTCAACTGCCATCTGCGATCCGCGGCGAGCGGCGCGCCCAAGCTCGGGGTCGCTGCTGGACGGCACGCGGACGCAGCTGGCGATGTTCCGGGAGCTGCGGCAAGCGAAGAAGCACGCCGCCGAGTTGGCCGCGCAGCTCACCCAAGCACGCAAGGCGGCCGAGCAGCAGCGCCACGAGCACGACCAGGAGCGCCAGGTCCTGCAGGACTCGCTGGCGGCAGCGCGTCAGCAGAGCGCAGGGCTCGAGGCGGCGTTTTTGGAAACGCAGACGCTCGCAGCAACCCAGCTGCAGGCGGACACCCAAGCCGCCGAGCGGCTCACCGCCGAGAAACGCCAAGCGACCGAGCACATCGGCGAGCTGGAACGCGAAGCGAGCACCGCCGCCGCCGCTCATCAGAAGGCTGTGCAGCAGCTTCAGGACGAACTGCAGGCGGCGCAGCGGCAGCTCAAGACCGAAGAGGGCGCCCGCCTGGCCGCCGAGGAGCGCGTTCAGCTTCTCGACACTGTCCTCAAAGAGCTGGTCGAAGAGAAGAACATCAGCGCCGCGCTGCACGACAAGCTGGAGAAGCTCACGAGCTCGACCCAAGCCGAGCGTGTCGAGCACGAGCGCGCGCTGACCGAGGCGCGCCAGCAGACGGCCAAGGAGCGGGAGCAGGCCGATACGCTCCGCCTCAGCCTGCGAGAGGCCAAAGCGACCCTGCGGCAGCAGCGCGATCAGCTCGACCGCACCGCCCTGGCCCTGACCGCGGCCCGCGCAGCCATCGATCTGCGGGTGAACCAGGCCCAGCTCGAGAAGATGAAAGAGGAGCTGCTAGCGGCCCAGAAGGAGCGGGCGACCCGCACGGAGGAACGAGATCGTGCGGAGGAGGTGGCCAAGGGACTCCTCCAGCTACATGAGAAACAGAATCAGCAACTCACCTCCCTGGAGGGGGAGCTGAGCAAGAACAAGACGCTGGCCGCCGATCACCAGACGGTCCTCGCTGAGGTGAGGGGGAAAATGAACAAGGTGTACGACCAGCTGCTCTTGATCAAGACGAAGAAGGACTGGCGTCTGTAGGGCGGTGCGACGGAGGATTCCGCGTTCATGCAACGGCCACACCGGGTCGCGATACCCGCCAGAACCTGGTTGTGCTCGTTCTCAATAAGCAGCTACCGATAGTCCTTTGAAAGTATGTAGTACGCGAAAAAAGGACTCTCGCGTAGGAGCTCAGCTACGGCGTGCAACTCTGCATCAAAGACAGGCAGCTCGTCTGCTTCGCCGCAATATCACGCCGTCACCGTCCTTGATATCGTCGCGCTGCGCCGGGTCGGGCCCCATCGTCGCCGTGCATGGTTCCCTCCGGAGCTGGGCTCAGCCCACACCAACCACTCGGTGGCCCAATAGGTCAGCTCGCACTCGCTCTGTGGTTCGAGCGGCTCACCGTGTCGGGCCTCAATAAATCGGCGCCTTGCGCTTGGGCGGCGGGCTGTGGTTGCAGTTCCAGCGCTCCACGGTCGACCCTTGCTGCGCTTGCTTGGTGATGTTGGTGCCGTCTCGCAAGCGCTGCCTGGTGACGGGACAGCCCAAGTGGTGAGCAGTTCAGGCCGGGCGTTGGGCTGCTCGACCAGCGCTTACCTGTAGGATATGGGCTTCCAACGCGACGCCGAGCTGCGCGGACGAGCTGGCGGCGGCGACGGCCTTGCGCTGGTCGACAGTAGACGCGCTACTTCTTGCCTGCCGGCGCAGTGATTCTCCCGGCTCTGGTACAGGGACGTACCAGTGGTGATTTTGTGATGGGCTCTGTGGGCGATGCGGGCTGCA
>DAOMZC010000621.1:0-4495 GCA_035437965.1 Pseudomonadota bacterium | reverse complement strand
ACCGCGGCCCCGGCCACCTCCTCGGGCTGGCCGATGCGGCGCAGGCACGAGCGGCTGGTGACCTTCTCGAGGATCGGCGGGTTTTCCCACAGGGCGCGGGCGAAGTCGGTCTTGATGAGGCCCGGCGCCAGGCAGTTCACCCGCAGGTTGGCGTGGCCCCACTCTGCCGCCAGGTTGCGGCACAGCTGCATGTCGGCCGCCTTGGACACGCTGTAGGCGCCCAGCAGCGGCGCCGCGACGAGGCCGCTCACCGACGAGATGATCAGCATCACGCCGTCCTTGCGGCTGGCCATCTGGGGCAGCACCATGCTGGCCAGCCAGTGGTTGGCCTTGATGTTGGCGTGCATCACCTTGTCAAACTGCTCGTCGCTGATCCCGGCCGACGGGCCGAAGTACGGGTTGACCGCGGCGTTGCACACCAGCACGTCGATCCGCCCCCAGGCCGCCAGCGTGTCGTCGACCAGCCGCTGCAGCTGCGCTTTGTCGCTGATGTTGGCCGGGAAGGAGCGGGCCTGCCCGCCGCGGGCGGTGATCTCGGCGACGACCTGGGCGCAGGGCTCGGCCTTGCGGCTCGACACCACGACCTTGGCACCGGCCAGCGCCATCTGCTCGGCGATCGACTTGCCGATCCCGCGGCTGGAGCCGGTGATCACGGCGACCTTGTCTCTTAACGAAAACAGGGAAGGGACACTCATCGCCTGGTTTTACCGCGCCCGGCCCTTCGGACCAAGCATTTGTCGCCGGCGCCCAGCGACGACCTGGCCGGGGGCCGGCGGCGGCTAGGGTCCCGCGAGCTCGAGCGGCGCAATCCCCACGGTGCTCGACAGCCTCGGCGCGACGTGCGGCACGACCGGCTCGGGCTGCAGCTCTTTGCCGTTATCGTAGATTACGATCTTCCGCTTGGTCAGCTCGGCGAAAAACGGCAGCGGCGGCACCACGGCCTCCGGGGAGTAGAAGCCGCGCGCGGCGATCTTTCCGTGCAGGATCATCTGGGCCAGGATCGAGGCGGGAAACCCCGTATCGATATTACAGGCGGCGTCCTCCCACCCCGGCAGCGTGCCGGCGGTGCAGTCCATCTCCTCGTACCTTGGCTGGCCGTCTTTTTTGCCGAAGACCTTTATCCAGATGACTTCCTTCTCGGTGTAGCCGGCCGGCACCGGGAGGCGGCGGAGGACCTCGATGGTGCAGTCGAGCGGACGCACCGTCTTGCCATCGACAGTGACGGGATTTTTGCTGAGGAACCCGAGCGCCAGGAGCTGCTGCAGGGTCTTATAGGAATGGGTCGGAAAGCTCGAGTAGACGACGACGTTCCTTATGCCCTTGTCGTGCAGGAAGTCGACGAAGGTGTGGTGCTCGATGTGCTTGGTGTAGCAGGTGAGCTGGGGCCCGATGCCGCGATAGTCGTAGCTGATGCCGGTCGGCTCGTCGGGGGATTTCTCGACGAACCTGCCGCCTTCGAAGATCGTCGCCGGCTCGCTGAACTCGTAGGCGATGGCGTCGATGGAAAACGGCGGCACGAACACCGGCAGGTTGGAAGTCCAGGCAAAGCCCAGGTGGACGGTCTCGATGCTGTCAAACCGCGGCAACAGATACCGCAGCATGATGTTCGAGATGCCCGGAGTCGAGCCGATGCCGGAGATCGCCAGCCGGTCTCTGTCGACGAAGCCCTGGTGCAGCAGCTGCTGCTGGCGGTACATCGCCACCTCAGAGCCGAGGTCGATGTAGTGCAGGCCAAGCTCCAGCGCCAGCTGCATGACTTCCAGGTTGAAGTCGTCGAGGGCGCAGTTTACGACCACGCGCACGCCGGCGTTTTTCAGCTGCTGCCGCAGGAGCTCTGTCTGCCTGATGTCGACTGTCGCAAAACGCGCCCGCTCGTGGTCGACGATGGAGTCGAGTCCATATCGATCGAGGGCACACAAAAGGACCGCGCAGCCGCTTGTCAGAAGGTCCCGGGCGACGATTCTTCCTTGGATTCCATTGGCGCCGATGACGGCTACATCGTAGTGCATGAACAACCTCTCCAATAAGAGGAGTCTGCTGAGCAAGCTGCGGCTCGGGCTCTCCAGCGGGGAGCTGCTGCTGCTCAGAGCTCCAAAGGGATGGACGATCCATACATCAATGGCGGCCTTGGAGAAGCGGGCGCCCATGCCTCTTAACGAAAACCTAATGTTTTTTGGCGAACCAGCGGCGCCCGAGTCGGCGGCCGATTGGAGTCCTACTTGGCCCGGTGCAGCCGCGCTCCCAGCCGCAGCGCCGGCATCGCCACCGCCAGACCGAGGCCGCTGAGGATCACCACCGCGCCGGTGTTCCCCTCCATCCGGCCGAGCAGCACCACCGGCAGAACGGTCGTCAGCGCCATCGCCGCCAGGAGCTCGAGCTGACCCGGCGGCGGCGCCGTCTTGGCCCGCCGCGGACCCAGGCGGCGGCCGACCAGCGCCGCCACCACCCCCGCGCCCAGCGCCAGCACGATCACCAGCTGCCAGGTCGCCGCGAACAGCACCGCCTCGGGCACCGCCGCCTCGTTGCGGTGCAGCAGCGCGGCGTAAAACCCGGGCAGCCCGCCCGGCAGGATCGCGCCGCCGAGCAGCACCGCCAGGTGGAGGCCGACCGTGCTCGCCGCCAGCACTCCCCACCGCACCGGGCGCCCGGCGCGCTGCCGCGCCAGCACCCCGAACAGCAGCACCATCCCCAGGCACAGGCCGCCGAAGGTCTCCCCGAGCTGCTGATACAGGCCGCCCGGCTGCAGGAGCGCCACGTTGCCGAGCAGCGTCACCGGCGGCGCCCCCGGGGTGAGCTGCGGATCCACCGACGGACCCTTCTGCCGCACCCGCCCCGCGGCATCGATGAACGCCGACACCCCGGTGTTCACCGCGCGCACCAGCTCCTCGCGGTGCTCGACCGCGCGATAGACCGCGAGCGCCAGGTGCTCGTACGGCTCCGAGGTCGCGCCGAACCAGGCGTCGTTGGTGATGTTCAGCATCAGGTTCGGCGGCTCTTTGTCGGCGAACAGCCGCCGCGCGAAGGCCGGGATGATGTCCTCGTAGCAGATCATCGGGCCGATCGCGTACTGCTTGCCGTGCACGTTCAGCGGGAAGGTGGTGGTGGTGGTGCCGCGGGCGAAGTTGGAGATCTCGGGGATCATCTTGCGCAGCCAGCCGAGCTCGCGCGCGAACGGCAGGTACTCGCCGAAGATGAGGAGGAAGTTCTTGTCGAAGCTGCCGGTGATGCGGTCGTCGCGCTCGAGCATGAGGGCGGTGTTGTAGGGGACGATCTCGCCGTCGCTCGCCCGCTCGTAGGTGAGCGCGCCGAACAGGATCGGGGTGTCGAAGCCCTGGTGCACCCGCCGCGGGTCGCCGGGCGGGAAGTCGCGGCGCGTCGGCCGCGGCATCGGGTAGGGGTAGGAAGACTCGGGCCAGACCAGGAGCTCGGCGCCCTGGCGCGCCAGCTCTTGCGACAGGCGCAGGTGCAGTTCGTGCTGCTGCTCGCGCAGACCGGGGACGAACTTCTCGTTGATCCCGACGTTGGCCTGCACCACCCCGACCTTCACCTTGTCCGCCGCCGCCCGCGCCTGATCCACCTGGTGGATGCGCACCACGCCGTAGATCAGCGCAACCGCAATCGTCGCCGCCGCGATGAGCGGCGCGCCCAGCGCCTGCCGCGGGTGGCGGACCCGCCGCCGCCCCAGCGCCTGCGACACATCGAACAGCGCCCCGTTGCTGAGCACCAAAAGGAAGCTCACCCCCAGCGGCCCGCTGAAGTCGGCGACCTGGATCACCGTCGGCACCCACGCCTGGGTGATCGCCAGGTACCACGGAAAGACATAAGGCACGCACAGCTCGCAGGCGACCCAGCACAGAGGCGCCAGGAACGTCACCTTTACATCGAGCTGCGAACGCAGCCGGCACAGGAGCGCCGCGAACAGCCCGAAGGTAATCGCCTGATACGCGATGAGCAGCAGGAACAGCGGCAGCGCGGCCAGAAACGGCATGTGGCCAAACCGCATGAGCAGCCCGACGATCCAGTAGAACCCGCCGCCGTTGGCGACAAGGCCCGTCACCATCCCGTAAAGGAACGGCCTCCCGGTGCGCGGCTGGCCGTCCTCATCGAGGAGCACCCACAGAAGCGGCACCAGCCCGAGCCAGCACAGCGGCCAGACATCGAAGTCGGCGCAGGCCAGAAACAGGAGCGTCCCGGCCAGCCCGCACAGCGCCACGCGCCCCACCGGGTGATCGAGCAGCCCGGCGAGCGCGCTCCGGGGAACTCCCGGGATGGGTCCTGACTTTCCCGGCTTGTGCGGACGGCGGGCGGGGGCGGGTTCGGGCGACATCGCGTGGAGCATACTCAATTCTGGGCCGGGCGGGGAACCGGTCGCGCTAGCGGGTCGCCGACTTCATGTTGCGCTGCCGACGCAGGACGAACAGCCCGGAGTCGAAGCCCTTCTGCCCGGGCGGCGGCAGCGGCGTTGCCGCGGGAGAAGGTGCTCTACCTGATCTGG
>DAOMZC010000620.1:0-4499 GCA_035437965.1 Pseudomonadota bacterium | reverse complement strand
ACGAAGGTGATCGACGACAGCAGGCCGCTTCCGGTGTTCGAGGTCGCCGTAGGCAGCAGCCAGGCGATCGCGTCGGACTGCAGCGCACTTACCTGCTGCACGCGCATGGCCACGACAAAGCTCTGGGCGTTGGCCATCCGCGTCGGGCCGGCGTAGTGCGTGCCGCCCTGCTTGCCGGCGTCGTCGTAGAGCTTGGCGTCCGGGGCATTGAGGACCCAGGCGTAGGTGGTCGTGCCGCCGCTGGTCATCGAGTTGCAGACGTAGACCTGGTCCCCGCGTCCGTGGAACAAGACCGAGACCTTGGCACCGGCGGGCGGCTGCAGCAGGTCCGGCACTCCGGAGGGCGGCTTGAGGCCCGCGGGCGACAGGTCCGGGGCTCCGGCATCTACGGGGCCGTAGTCGGTGCCATCGCCGCAGCCGCTCAAGCAGGCGACCAAGGCGGCGCTGGCCGGCAGAGCGAAGGCCGAAAGCAGAGCGGCGGACAGCGGTTCCCTGGTTCTCTGGATCTTCATGGGGTCTCCTTGCAAGGGGCGCTCACCGGCACGCCGAGTGAGCACGGAGGGACGACCGAAAGTCGCGAGCAGCACGGGCAAAGAGCCGGGCGGCGAGAACTCAGCCGGGTCGTCGCCCAGTGAGATTTAGCAGTAGAGACCGCCGGCCCGCCGTTCATTGCCAGTCACATGAAGCGTCCTCCGGCCCGGCAAAGTCAAGGTGCTGCGTGCGCGCAATCGCTCCGCAAACCCTCCTTGGGCCAGTGAACCAGCCGCGACAGCGCCGGATGGCCGGCGCGCGGACATTCAGCCCGGAAATGTGAGCCCCCACAGAGGCCGACCGCGAATCGGTCCGCGTGGCTGGGAAGTACCTTAGATTGCAGCGGGTCTGTCCGTAATGGACTCGCGGCGTGTCTGTCGATAGGTCCCCTGATAGGTCCCCTGATAGGTCCCCTGATAGGTCCTTCGTTGGGTCCTCCGGCAGTGAAACCCGTGATGAAAAGTGGCGGCCTTGTGGTGATCCAAACATGACTGTGCTGTGCTCCTGTGCCACATGGGGCGGTGGGGCTCAGAGCGGCTCCGGCCGCGGTGATGATACGCCGCGTCAGCGGGCGGCGGTGAGCGGCTGGTGGTAGCCGCCCCGACACGGCACAACCCATGCAAGTTCTTTTCCACCATGCCCGGCAAATACCTTCGAATACGCAGAGCAGGCCGTAACTTCACGCTCCGATCAGCGGCCTGGATCTTGGTGCTCGTCGGGTTTTGCGGCGTCCTTTCAGCTGGCTGCGCCATTCCCATCCGAGTCACCGATCTGAACAAGGACATTCCCAAGGCGGCGATGCCGATCGCGATCCGGGCCGGAATCGACACCATGAGCGACCCGGAGACCGCCCGCCGGATGCAGCGCCTGCTCGCCGACCCGGAGCTGCGCGCCGTCCAGCAGAACCTGGTGGCGGGGCTCGTCGATGGCACGCTGGCGACCCTTAGTGATAAGGAGCGCGCCGAGCGGATCGGAGCCCTGACGACCCAGGCGCTGATGGGAATCCTCGGCGGCGCCTCGCGTGAGCTGGCCTCGGGCCTCGCCGGGGTGACGCAGGGGGCGATGAACGGCGCGCTCGATGCGGCCCTCAACCAGAATCGGCAGCACGAGCTGGAGGCGCTCATGAGCGCGGTCATCGCCGCGACCATCCGCGCCGCCGTCAACGGGCTGCGCGAGGCCGAGCTCGGGAAGAACCTCACCCGCTTCCTGACCGGGGAGCTCGGCCCGGCGCTGGGTACCGTCGTGCGCCAGGATGCAGCTCCCGCCCTCGCCGAGCTCTTGCGCAACGAGGAGCTCAAGGGCGCGCTCGGCTCGACCGCGCGGCTGCTCGGGCGGGAGATGGTCCTGGGCGCCACCGATGCGCTGGCACAGACCCAGCAGCCGCGGGAAGAAGGCTCGCTGCTGGCGCGCGCCACCGAGCTCGCCCATCAAGGGGCGCGCCTGTTTGGCTCGGCGGCGTGGGTGCTTTTGCTCATCATCGTTGCGCTGGTGGTGTGGACCCTGAAGCTCCTGGCGCAGAGCCGAAGCTACCGCGAAGAGGCCGAGCGGCGGGCCGCGACGGTCCGCCTCCTCGCCGAGGCGACTGCGGTGTCGGAAGGAAAGCCGTGGTCCGAGGAGCTCATCGGCGCGCTGCAGGAGCGCATCCGCATCGAAGAGAAGGCCCTCGCCGAGCTCCGTCAGGCCAAGCGGCGCCCGGCGCGACAGCCGTAGGACTAGCGCCGCCAGCCGCCGCGATAGTAGACGTAGCGGTTGCCGCGGCGCTCCCAGCGATGCGGCTGGTAGACGTAGCCCGGCCGCGCACGCTCCCAGGTGCCGGGGTGCCAGACGTGGCGTCTGCCCTCCCAGCCCCAGTAGCCGTTGATGCGGACGGCGCCGGGATAGGGAGCGACCCCGACAACCTCCTCCTGCGGCGGCGGCGGCGCCTCGTCGACATAGTAGGCACCGGTGTCGGCGCAGGCGAGCAGCGACAGACTAAAGACTAAAGTGGTCACTAGACGCATAGCTTGCTCCTTTGCAGGCAGGGCGAGGACTCCTTTTGCTCTGCCTGGAGACCCCAATGTGAACATACCTAGTAAAAAGGCTAAAACTACGTCCCGGCAAGCGCAAGCTATATCCCCGCCCCCCCGGTCGAGCACGAAGGACCAGGAAGGACAATGCTGCTTCGGCTGCGCGCCAAGGTCTGTTATGCTACGGCGTCAACCAAAGGAGCTCCCGTGTCACTTGTCTCTCTGTTCCAATCAAATGGCCCAAGTGGCTTTGGCGCCAGCTCGACGGCCGAGCAGGTCACCGAGGGCCTGTCCCTCGCCGGCAAGACCTTCCTTGTGACCGGCTGCAACTCGGGCCTTGGGCTTGAGACCCTGCGCGTGCTGGCGCTGCGCGGCGCCCGGGTGCTCGGTACGGCGCGCACGGTGGAGAAGGCGGCCGAGGCCATCAAGAGCCTCAACATCAGCACCGCCAAGGGCCTGGCCTGCGAGCTCGCCGACCCCAAGAGCGTGCGCAGCTGCGTCCAGGCGGTGCGCGAGAGCGGCGAGAAGCTCGACGGCATCATCTGCAACGCCGGCATCATGGCGCTGCCCAAGCTGCAGCAGGCGTTTGGTCATGAGCTGCAGTTTTTCACCAATCACATCGGCCACTTCATCCTCGTCACCGGGCTGCTCGAGCAGCTCAGCGAGACCGGGCGCGTGGTCATGCTGAGCAGCGCGGCCCACAAGCGGGCCCCGCGCGAGGGTATCCAGTTCGACAACCTGTCCGGCGAGAAAGGCTACACCGCGTGGGGAGCGTACGGGCAGGCGAAGCTGGCCAACGTGCTGTTCGCCAAAGAGCTGAGCAAGCGCTTCGCTGGTACCAAGAAGACCGCCAACGCGGTGCACCCCGGCGTGATCGCCACCAACCTCACGCGGCACATGAACCCGGTGGTCGATGCGATCTTTTCTGCCGTAAGTCCGCTGTTCCTAAAGACCGTGGCGCAGGGCGCGGCGACGCAGGTGTACGTAGCGACCCACCCGAGCCTGGCCGGCGTGTCGGGCAAGTACTTTGCCGACTGCAACCAGGCGCCGCCGCGCCGCGATGCCGAGGACAGCGAGCTGGCCGCCCGACTGTGGACCCGCTCTGAAGAGATCGTCGCCGCGCTGCCTTAGCGCCGCTCGCTTCAGCCGGGCCGTGCCGGCGCCCCCTGCCAGCGGGTCCCCGCCGGCAGCCGCTCCCCTTTCATGATCAGCGACAGATCGCCGACCGCGGCGCCGTCCTCCACCTCGGCATTGAGCAGCACCACCGACATCGCTCCGATGACGCAGCGCTTGCCCAGGCGCACCGGGCCGGTCGCCATGACCCGATCCTGAAACAGGTGGGTCTGCAGGTTGGCGTTTTCGTTGAGCGCCGTCTCATCACCTACATCGATCAGGTCGAACTCGGTGAACCACGTCGTGTCGATGTAGCAGCGCCGACCGATCTTGGCGCCGAACGCGCGCAGGAACCAGACGATGAAGGGAGTACCGCGCAGAAGGTCCAGGAGGAACATGACCGCCAGGTTCTCGTAGACGCCGGTGACCAGCTCGGTGCGCCGGACCGAGCCGGACCACAGCGGCTGCCGCTCCGGCCGGTAGCGGCCGATCAGCACCCACTTGAGCAGCACGGTGGCCAGCGTCGCCATCACGCCCCCCGCCACATACAGCGGCGGCACCAGGAAGAACCACTGCGCCGGCCCGATGGAGTCCTGGTAGATGTCGGTGACGTTGATGATGAGGCTCGAGACGACGACGAAGATCGTGGACGGGGTGAGGATGCGGAAGAACTCGGTGACAAGGCGCATGATGACAAGGTGCAGCGGCGGGCGGTAGGTCGCCGACTCTGCGAACTCGTGGCGCTGCCACGCCGGCAGCTGGATCGCCGGTGAGCCGAACCACGAGGTGCTGTCCGGGCAGTGGTCCAACGGAACCGAGAGCACCCCTAAAAGGACATCACGGCCAAGC
>DAOMZC010000619.1:0-4506 GCA_035437965.1 Pseudomonadota bacterium | reverse complement strand
TGGGCGGCGTTCGAGGTCGCGCGCGCGGTCAGGTACGCCGCCTCGGCCTGGCCGACCTCGGCGCTCTCCAGGTCGGCCAGCGTCTGCCCGACCCGGACCCGATCGCCGATGCCCACCCGCAGCGTCACGATGCGCCCGGCGATGAGCGGCCCGACCTGGGCGAAGTGATCCGAGTCGTAGCCGACCGAGCCCACCACCTCGACATCGCGGGCCAGCTTGACGCGCGCCACCGGGGCCGTCTCGATGCGGTTGTGGCGACCGGCCTGGGCGGGCAGCCGCAGGTCGCGGGCCGCGTTTTCCGCCGCCGTTGCTTTCGGTGCGGTGGCCTGGCTTTGCCGGTCGGCCCGCCGAGCGCTGAGGAAGATTCCGATCAGCACCCCGCCGGCCAGCAAGGCCACCGCGGCGGCAACGTATAAAAGTGAAATGCGGGACGGACGCAGCGACAGCGCAGCAGGCATCAGGGCACCCCTTGGCCAAGGATCGGAACGCCCACCGCCCGCTCCAGCTCGATCGACGCCTTCCACAGATCGTCGAGCAGGTCGAGGTGGCGCAGGCGCGTCTCGGCCAGCTCACGCGAGGCCGTGATTACGCGAAACAGATCGAACTTTCCCGCCTGCCAGCCGCGGCGCAGGAGCTCCAGGTTGCGCTCGGCCAGCGGCAGCACGGTCTTCTGGAACGCCTCCTCCTGGCTGCGCAGCAGCGCCATCTTGCGGTGGGCGAGGGCGACCTCGTTGCGGATGCGCACGCGCAGCAAGCGTTCCTCATTTTGGCGAGCCCGCTCGCCGGCCGCCACCTGGGCGAGCGGCCCCTGGTTGCGGTTCCACAGCGGCAGCCCGATACCGACCGAGCCGCCGTAGAACTCCTGACCGGGCAGATCGCGCTGCAGGTCAAACGACAGCACCAGGCTCGGGATGGTCTCGCGGATGAGGCGCCGGCGCTCGGAGCCGAAGACCTCGTGCTGGCGCACCATCGCCTGCAGGTCGGTGCGCTGCTCCTCGGCCAGCCGCGCCAGCGCCTCGATCCCCTGGTGCTCCTGGCGCCGCTGCGGCGGCTCGGTCAAGGTGGTGACCAGCCGCAGCGGCAGGTGCGCCGGGAGGCCGCAGAGGATGCGCAGCTCGGCCAGCCGCTCCTCGTGCGCCACCTCGGCCTGGACGCGCTCCGCCGCCACCCGGCCGCCTTCGATCTGCGCCAGGTTGACCTCGATGTCACCCGCCGCCCCCAGGTTGAAGCGGACCTTGGCCGAATCGAGGAGCCGCATGCCGATCTCCTCGCGGCTGCGATCCACGGCGACGCGCTGCTCGGCCAGCACAGCCTGTATATAGGCGACCTGCAGCATCGCCCGGGTCAGCGCCCGCGCGTAGGAGGTGTTGGCGCTGGCGACCGCCAGCTGGGTGTTCACCGCCTGAATCCGGGTCGACCGCTGGCCGGCGAACTCGATCGGCTGCTCGATGTGAAACTGATACTGAAACCCGGTCGCCGTAGGCGAGGACGTAGTCTCCTGCCGGTATCCCCCCAGGAACGTAGCGTAGGGATTCTGGGACAGCAGCACCGCGGCGCCGGCGCGCTTGGCCGCCGTGATCAGCGCGTCGTTCTTGGCCCGCACGAGGGCCGGCACATACTCCTCTGCGCGCCGGACCGCCTCTTCAAGGCTCAGCTGCAGGGGCGCAAGCGGCTCGGTAGCGATAGGAGGCTCGGCGTGACTCTGGCCCATCCACAAGCACGCAGCGAGCAGCGACAGAAGCCGACGTGCAGCCTTCTGCATCATCTTGCGCAGTCCTTTTGCTGGTTGGCAGTTTGAGAAGAATATTGCTCATCGTAGAGACAATCGACTACAGCTTAGCTGAGCCGAGCGGTTTCGCTAGTGGAGTCTTTGATTCGCTGCAGGCTATTTGGGAAAAGCCGATTTCCGAGTCGGACCGGGGAGTGAGCGATGGGCGACCGAAGCGGACTCTACTTTTTCTCTGAGTCAGATCGGAGGGCGAGCGATGGGGGGCGAAGCAGGCTCTACTTCATGTCGTGCAGACCCGCATCAGGAGGAGCTCAGGTGCTGGGCGGCGGCGCATCCACCATGAGGCTACGCAGCAGGTTCACTACCTCGGGCGGCGCCTGGTCGGGGCTGCCGCTGGCAAACGGCGGCTCGGGGGCATACTCCAGCCCGAGCTGGATCGCCTGGGCGACGATTGGCCCGGCAATCCGCGCCGCCAGGTGCAGCGCCAGATCGTAGCCCGCGGTGACGCCCGCGCCGGTAACCAGCTTGCCATCGAACACGACGCGCTCATGGATCGGCTGCGCAGAGTAGCGCGCGAGGCTGTCGTGGCTCGCCCAGTGGGTCGTCGCCCGCTTGCCGGCGAGCAGCCCGGCGGCGCCGAGGATGAGCGCCCCCGTGCACACCGAGCAGGTCCAGGTCGATCCTTCATCGATGCGGCGCAGCCACGCCAGCAGCGCCTCATCGCCCAGCGGCAGCGCGCTCATCGGGGCGCCGGGCACCACCAGGACATCGGCGTGCTCGATGCTCGCGTAGGCCGCCTCGGCAACTACGGTGAGCATGCCGGTGTCGGCGGTCACCGGGCCCGGCTGGGTGGCGACGAAGCGGACGCGGGCGCCGGGCAGCCGGGCCAGGATCTCGTAAGGGCCAAGGGCGTCGGTTGCTGCGAAGCTCGGGTAAAGCAGGATGACGATGTTCATGCTAAAGGCTCCTTTCCAGGGGTAAATCGCTCGCGATAGCGCGCCGGGGAGACTCCCGTGACGCGTGCGAAGCTGCGGATGAACGTCTCGGTGCACTTGTAGCCGCTGCTCGCCGCGATGCGCTTGAGCGGCCAGTCGCTGCTGACCAGGAAGCGCTGCGCGGCCTCGATGCGCGCCCGCTCGACGTAGGCGGCCGGCGACATGCGCAGGCGGCGCAGGAACAGGCGCGAGAGCTGGCGCTCGCTCAGGTGCAGCTGCCGCGCCAGCTCGGCCACCGGCCACGGCTTTTGCGGACTCTCGCGCACCTGGCGCAGCAGCCCATCGAGCGCGTCCGCCGACCCGGAATCGGTCTGCAGCGGCAGGCTGAACTGCTGCTGACCACCCGGCCGGCGCAGGTAGAACACCATCCACCGCGCGACCTCCAGGGCGAGCTCCCGCCCGAAGTCCTCCTCGACGAGGGCCAGCGCCAGATCCAGGCCCGCGGTGACCCCGGCGGAAGACCAGACGTGGCCGGCGCGCACGAAGATCGGATCCGGCTGAACCACGACCTCGGGATGGAGCCGCTGCAGCTCGCTGCAATACGCCCAGTGCGTGGTGCAGACGCGGCCCGCGAGCAGCCCGGCGCGCGCCAGCAGGAAGCTGCCCGAGCACACACTGACCACCCGCAGCGAGCGCAGCGCGAGCCGGCGCAGCGCCGCGATAAACGCCGCGTCCTCATAGCAGTCGCGCGTCCCGTGACCCCCGGGGACGAGCAGCATGTCCAGGTCGCCGCGAAACCCCGCCAGCCGGTGACTCGCCCCCAGCTCCAGCCCGCACGAGCTGCGCACGGGCCCGCGCTCGGCGGCGAGGAAGCGGAACTTATACGCCTCGCGGCCCAGGCGCCGATTGGCTCCGTTGAACACGCTGAGCGGGCCGCTGACATCGAGGAGCTCCAGCTCCGGATACAGGACGATCCCGATGAGCCGCTGCGGCTCGCCAGAGCCTTGTCCGTTCCGCTTCATACCCAGAGTATGGCTTTTGGCAGTGATGTCTGAAAGGACATAAGGTTGACGTTTTAAGACATCCCTCCCTCCCAGCGCCGGAGCTCCTTTCCGCACCGCGATCCTCGTTCCGCAAGGAGCCAGGACGGGCGCGCACTTAACAAGCCGCGGAGCGCCTGCAGCCCGCTCAACCTCCGTGGCACAACGCTTGCTGTAGGGTCGAGTAGGGTAGGCACACAGACCTTGGAGGAATGCAAAATGGAAAAGCGCAGCCTGACTTGTCTGACCAGTCTTGCGGTATCCGGGTTCCTGGCCGTGCAGGCTCTGCCCGCCAGCGCCCAGGTGCAGGTCAACACGGGAGGAGCGACGCAGCAGGTCGAGCCGGTGGCGCCGCCGAGCCCAGAGGTCCAGGTGAACGTCCCGGCGCAGCGCCCCGCCCCGGCCTCGGCGACGGTGGTGAACAACATTCAGACCGGCGACAGCGGCGCCAGCGGCCGGCGCATGGCGGGAAAGCTGATGGCCGCCGGCGGGACCCTGTTTGGCGCCACCTATCTGGCCACGGTGCTCGGCGCGGCGATTGCCAGCGATGTCTGCCAGGCCGACTCCTCGCTGGGCTGCCGGCAGGCGAGCTGGCCGATCTACGTGCCGGTCGTCGGCCCCTTCATCCAGATGGGCTACATCAACGGCACCGGTGCCAACACCGGGCGGGCGATCCTGGCGATCGACGGCGCGCTGCAAGCCGGCGGGCTGGCGATGTTCATCGCCGGGGCCGTGCTGTGGGGCAGCCACACCTCGCACGTGTCGTACGCGCGCCGGATCCAGCTTGCGCCCTACAACGCCG
>DAOMZC010000618.1:0-4524 GCA_035437965.1 Pseudomonadota bacterium | reverse complement strand
GTCCGCTCCCAAGTCCAAGTCCGCTCCCAAGTCCAAGTCCGCTCCCAAGTCCAAGCTGAAGCCCGCGGTCAAGACCAAGGCCAAGCCTTCGGTCAAGAGCCGCGCTGTAGGTGCCGGGGCCAGCCCGCTGCCGACGGAGGCGCCGTCTCTGGCGGCGGCGTTTGCGCGGTTTTTGCCGGCGGCGCAGAAGCTCCCGGTCGAGCGCGTCGTGCCGTGCCGCCTGGACGTGAACCTGGTCTTTGCCAACGTCCGAATAGGAGTCGCGGCGGTGCTGCCGCACCTGTCGCGGCTCAAGGCCGAGCTGCCGGCGCTGCAGGTGGGGCGGTTCACCGAGCTCGAGTCCATCGCCGGCGCGCTGCTCCATGCGACGGCGCAGGTCGCGACGGGCCTTTGGACGCTGAGCCGGCAGGAGCTCGACCGGAAGCTCGGGCGGCTGTACGAGCTGCGCGCCGCGATGCTGCTGTGCGCCGAGGTGCTGGCGATGCTGGGCCTCCTGCCCCGGCAGCGCGTCGAGCAGATCCGCAGCGGTAAGGGAGCCTTCGACGCCGCCCAGGACGGCGTGGCGCTGGCCGACCTGTATACGGAGTACGCCGACGCCCTGCACCAGAAGCAGCCATTCACCAAGGAGCAGCTGGCGGAGATCGCCGGCCTCGGCCACGAGCTCCTGCAGGCGATCCGGCCCGACGGCGCGCGCGCCGCGGCGAGCGCGGCGGCGGCGGCGGCCAGCGAGGCCCGCGACCGCCTGTACTCGCTGCTCCTTGAGCGCTACACCGACCTCCGCCGCGCCGGCTTCTATCTGTACGGCGAAGAGGTGGACGACAAGGTGCCACTTCTCGGCTCACGCAAGGGCCGCAGCGCCGCGGTGCTCGCGGAGCCCGCCGACCCGCCGCCCCCGGCGCCGGCGCCGCTGCCGGAATCGCCCGCTGCGGGCTGACCGCGAATCCGAGAGCTCCGCGCGAACCCGTCGTGCCTCGCGCCTGTCACTGATACTGGGAGTATCGCGCACTGCTCCCAGGAGCTGGCCAGCCGACTGGCAGCCGGTTCCTGGTGCTATAGTGTCGACATGGAGCGACGCCCAGAACAACCGACAAGAGAGGCCGCGCGTCTGAAAACTGCTCTGGAGCTTCAGCGAGCTGGCGTGGCGATGATGCGGCAGAACCTTCGCCGGCGCTTTCCGGGTGACAGCGATGTCGAGATTGGGGAGCGGCTCCAAGCCTGGCTCCAGAACCGACCCGGCGCTGAGTTTGGCGATGGCGTCGGGCGACCCGTTGCCTGGCCACGCCCAGGCAGATGATGGTCGTTGAGGAGCTCCTCCGCCAGCTCACTCACTTGCTTGCCGATAGGCAGCACCGGTGGGCCTTGGTCGGCGGCCTTGCGGTGTCAATCCGGGCCAGGCCACGATTTACTAGTGACGTGGACGTCGCGGTTGCCGTCGAAACCGATCAGGTTGCCGAGTCCCTGATCTATGATCTGACGCGGCAAGGCTACCGCGTGCTGGCTTGCCTGGAGCACGAGGGGCAGGCGAGGTTGTCGACGGTGCGCCTGCTACCGAAAGGACAGGACGAAGAGGGTATTGTGGTCGATCTCCTCTTCGCCTCGTCCGGAATCGAGCCAGAGCTTGCGGCGGCAGCAACAGCGCTGGAGGCGCTGCCAGGTGTCCGCGTGCCCGTCGCGACAATCGGCCATCTGCTCGCGCTGAAGATACTGGCCATGGATGATGCTCGCCGTCCGCAGGATCGCGCCGACATCCTGGCCCTGCTTGAGTACGCCGATGCTGAAGAGCTCAACCGTGCTCAGGAGTCTGTAGAGCTGATCACTGCTCGCGGCTTCCACCGCGCCAAGGATCTCAGCGCCCTGCTGCAGTCATTCCTGCCCGCGCCAAAGTAGTCGGGCCCTTGCCTTGAGCAGTCCCTGCGGGGCGGCTTCCAGCTTTGACCCCGTCACACCCAGTTGCTAGAAGACCTCCTCTGCTCGCGGAGCCGCTTTCGCTCCGCGGCGGCTCTAAACGACCATCTAAAGAGGAGGGCGTCATGATCAAGGTGAGCGCGTTTCGCTGGGTTCCGCCGTTTGCGCAGGGGCTGGTGCGGGAGTTTCGGGTGCGCTGGGCGCTGGAGGAGGCGGGGCTTCCTTATGAGGAGCGGCTGATCGGGCCCGCGGAGCAGAAGTCGCGGGACTATCGCGAGCTGCAGCCGTTCGGGCAGGTGCCCGCTTATGAAGAAGACGGGCTTACGCTGTTCGAGTCGGGAGCGATCGTGCTGCACATCGCCGAGCGGTCGGCGGCGCTGCTGCCCGCCGCGGCGGCGGCTCGCGAGCGCGCCCGGGCCTGGATGTTCGCGGCGCTCAACACGATCGAGCCGCCGATCCAGAACCTCGCCGAGCTCGATCTGTTCCACGGGGGGGAGGAGTGGACGCGGCAGCGCCGGCCGCAGGTGGTCGAGGCGGTGCGCAAGCGGCTCACCGGCCTTGTGGACTTTCTGGGCGACCGGGAGTATCTGGAGGACCGCTTCACGGCGGCGGATCTGATGATGACGACGGTGCTGCGCATCCTCCGCCACACCGAGCTCTTGGAAGAAGTGCCGCGGCTTGTGGCCTATCGCCAGCGCTGCGAGGCGCGTCCGGCATTCAGTCGGGCGATGGCGGCGCACATGGCCCCGTTCGCGGTGAACGGCCCGCCGGCGGCCTAGCGAAGCTACGCAAGCCCCGGCCGGGCACCGGGGCCTGGACGCAGTACGGCCGCTACGGGAAGTGCAGGACCGAGTACGAGGTGACGGTAAAGACGTCGCTCGCGCCGCTCCCCCAGATGTGGGAGATGCTGTCGGACGAGTTCAGGTACTGGCGGTACCAGCTCTTGCCGCTGTTGGTCGAGCGCCACAGGGTGCTGGCAGTCGCGAGGTAGACCTCGCCGGAGCTGCTGCCCCAGATGGCGCTGGGGTTGCCGGCGAGCGTCGGCGAGACGTCGGTCCAGGTCGCGCCGCTGTCGGTGGACCGGCTGACGCCGCTGTTGGCGGTGACGTAGACGTCGCTCTTGCCGCTGCCCCAGATCGCGGTGACGTAGTCGTCGTGCTTGGTCTTGATGGTGGTGAAGGTGGCGCCGCTGTTGGTCGTGCGCAGCACGGCGCCGGTCTCGGTGCCGATGTACACGTCGGTGGACGAGCTGCCCCACACCGCGGTCAGCTCTTTGGCGGCGAAGGCGCTGGGCACGGTCAGCTTCTGCCAGGTGGTGCCGCCGTCGGTGCTGCGCAGGACGGTGCCGCCGCTGCCGACCGCCCACACGTCGCTGCCGCTGCTGCCCCAGATCTGGCGCAGGGACGCGGTGACGCCGGTGGTCAGGGTCGTCCACGACGTACCGCCGTTGGTCGTCTTGGCGATCACGCCCGAGGAGCCGGCCAGGTACAGGGTGCTCGTCCCGGTGCCCCACATGGACTCGTAGTACCCGAACGGGACCTTGCCGGAGGCGGTCTGCCAGCTCATGCCGCCGTCGGTGGAGTTGATCAGGTAGACGTTGGAGCTGAAGTCGCGGCCGATCGCGTAGACGTTGCTGGCGCTGCTGCCCCAGACATCGATCGGGTAGGTGAAGCCGGTGATCGTCCGCCGGCTGAAGGCGTTGCCGCAGTCGCCGTTATTGCACTTCTTGTTGGTGCCGCAGGTGGTCCCGGAGCTCGCCTGGGTCCAGTCGTGGTCGTTTGACTTGGGCTTGCAGGCAAGGCACAGCCCGTGGTCGGGGTCGGGGTTGTTGGCGTCGGTCATGGCCAGCGCGCCGTCGATGAAGCAGCCGGGCTTGCAGAGGCCGGAGATGCACAGGTTGGCGCTACCGCCGCTGCAGCGATCGCCCTGGGCCAGACAGACGCCGTCACAGGCGTTCTTGCCGTTGCAGTGCAGGCGCAGGCTGAGCGACTGCGCCGTCTTGTGGCCCTGCATGTCGAAGAACTCGGCGATGAACGAGCGCATCTCTTCGCTGGCAAAGCCGATCGGCTGCGTCTGATGGAGCAGCGCCCACGAGAGGTCCAGCGTGTACGAGCCCTGGTGGTCGGCCTGGAACGCGCCGTACTTGATCGCGCCGTCGGGGCTGGTGAGCTGGCCGCCGGCCAGGTTGTCGAGGCCATCGGGGTGGGTGATGACGGCGACGAAGCGCGCGCTCTCGCCCTGGGTGACCTGCTTGACGCTGGTTCCCAGGCTCAGGATGCGCGGCCCATGGGGATCCATGAGCACCGCCAGATCCGGCCCGCCGGGTCCGCCGGTGCCGCCGTCGCTCTCGACGACCGCGGGGCTCTGCGAGGAGCAGTGAAGGACAAAGAGGAACGGGAGGACGGCGAGCAGCAGTGGACTTCGATCACGCATGTGGATTCACCCTGGGCTTCGATGTGGACGCGCGGTGGACAAGAGCGGTGGACAAGAGCGGTGGACAAGAGATGGACGACGACGGGCATGACCGGGCAGAGGCGGAATTCGGAATCGGAATTGGGAAGGTCGGCCCGGCTCGGCGCAACATACTCGAAGCCGGGGGCAGTCTGTCAACAGGCCCCG
>DAOMZC010000617.1:0-4529 GCA_035437965.1 Pseudomonadota bacterium | reverse complement strand
ATCGATGTGGCGGCGCGCGCGCAGCTCAGCCAGCCCGCGCCGCCGCCGCCGCCGCCGCCCATCGACGAGGCGGCGCTCACGCAGCTCAGCCAGCTTGTCGATGGCGACCCGCGCGAGCTGGCGGCGCTCCTGGACGCCTACCTGCAGACCGCGCGGCAGCTAATCGATCAGCTGACGGCGGCGGCGCTCACCGGCGACCTGGCGGTGGTGGCGCAGGCGGCGCACTCCCTTAAAGGGAACACCGGCACGTTCGGGGCGCTCGGGCTCTTGCAGCGCTGTCGCGACCTGGAGCAGGCGCTGCAAAAGTCCGAGCCGGCGGCGATCCGAGAGGCGGCGGCCGCCGTGGGGAGCGAGTACGAGGCGGTGTCCTGCGCGCTGCAGCAGAAGTGTGCCGCGCTGCTGCAGCCCCCGGCGCCGCCCGCGTGAGCTGCGCGCGGCGTCGGCAGCCTAGGAGACCACGACCTCGATCGGGGTGACCGTGCCGCGCCGGCGCGCGTTCTCGATGCAGCTCCGCCGCCGCGCTGCTGGCGCTGCTCCAGGAGCTCCTGCAGGCGCTCGAAGACGGTGGTGAAGCGAGAGCTCGTAGAAGCCGTAGGCGCCGCCCGAGCCGGCGAGGTTGTGGAACATCGAGGTGAGCTCGCCGAGCCGCTCCCCATCGCCGCCGTCCTGCCGCAGCTCCAGCAGCAGCTCGGCGACGCGCTTGAGGCGCTGCTGCACGCGCGCGGTGTACTGCTCGAGCAGGCTCTGTTGCTCTGTCTTCTCCATACCCTGACGACCCCCCCGTGGATTCCTATTTTGTTCCGGATACCAATTACTTACGCGCGCCATGCTGGGCTGCCCGCCCGACTCGTCGGCGAACCCGGACCGACAAGGAGCCTAGGCGCTTGTATCCCACAATAAGACAAAGCCCCTTTTTATGCGAGACCTACTCTAAAGTTACTCCAGAGGCCAGCCGGACCCCCAATCCAGAGTCTTCCCAAAGGCTACTTCCGGCTTGGGCTCGTTGTCACCACGGCTGCTACTTGCTTTTTTTCGAGAGGAATTCATGGAGAAACAAGGACATCAGAGATTTCGATTTGCACCCCGCCTTGGCCGCGCGGGCGCGCTGCTGCTGATCGCGGCGGCGCTCGTGCGCTGCGGCGCGGGGGAGGCTCCGGGGCCGGCTGGTCTTGCGCCTGCACCGTCGCCGCTCATGCTCTCCCCGTCCAACCAGCAGATTGCGCACGGCACGGCGCTGCAGTACCGCCTGCGCCAGCTGCAGCCGAGCGGTCAGGTGGTCGACCTGACCCAAAAAGGAGTGTGGCAGGTCCTGGCCGCGGACGGTCGCGTGCTCCAGCAGGCGGAAGCAGGAGCGGGGCTTGTGGCGCCGGCCGAGCCGGGACAGTACCGGGTCAGCGCGAGCTATGACGGGCGGACGGTGGCGACCGCGGTCTTTGTGACCGCCGCGACCCTCAAGTCGCTCGCCGTAAGCCCCACCGCGCCCAAGGTGGCCAAGGGGTTGACGCAGCAGTTCACCGCCACCGCCACGTTCTCTGATGGCACGACCCAGGATGTTACGGCGCTGTCTTCGTGGTCGATCAAGGACACCACCGGCACCGGCGTCGCCGGCATCAACTCGCGCGGCCTGGCGACCGCCCGGAGCATCGGCAAGGCGCGCATCACCGCGCGCTACCTGACCGCCAGCGCCACCGCGACCCTGGAGGTCACCGCCGCGACGCTGCGCACCCTCGCCCTGAGTCCGCTCACCCCGGCGGCCGCCAAGGGGACGGCGCAGCGCTTCACCGCCACCGGGACCTTCTCTGACGGGACGGTGCAGGACGTGACGAGCAGCGCCGACTGGGCGGTGATGGATCTGACCGGCAGCGGCGTCGCGTCGATCGACGGTACCGGCACCGCGCTCGCCGAGTCGGTGGGGCAGGCCCGGGTCAGCGCCGAGTACCTGGGGCAGGTGGTCCAGACTACGCTCACCGTGACGCCCGCCGCGGTCGTCGCGCTGGCCGTGAGTCCGCTCGCTCCGGCAGTGGCCAAGGGGATTACGCAGCAGTTTGTCGCCACCGCGCACCTGACTGATGGCAGCGACCAGGACGTCTCGGCCAGCGCGGCGTGGACCGCGGCGGACCTTGTGGGCAGCGGCGTCGCTTCGGTGGACGCCGCGGGTCTGGCCCGCGGCAACGCGGTGGGCAGCGCCAGCATCAGCTGCGCCTACCAGGGCTTCAGCGCGACGACGACCCTGCAGGTCAAGCCGGCGGCGCTCGTCGCCATCGCCATCACGCCGGCCGCGGCGACCGTGGCCCGGGGGCTCGCGCAGACCTTCAAGCTGGTCGCCAGCTACACCGATGGGACGGTCCAGGACGCGACGACCAGCGCCGTGTGGTCGGCCGCCGACGTGGTGGGCAGCGACGTCGCCTCGATTACCGCGGGCGGCGTGGCGCTGGGCAAGAACCTCGGCCAGGCGCAGGTCAAGGCCGAGCACCTGGGCAAGACCGCCACTGCCACCCTGACGGTAACCGCGGCGGCCCTGGTCAGCCTGGCGGTGACTCCGGCGAGCCCGGCCATCGCCGTCGGTGCCACCCAGCAGTTCAAGGCGCTCGGCTCCTACACCGATGGCACTACGCTTGACCACAGCGCTGCCGCCGCCTGGAGCGCCACCGATGTCGCCCCGGCGACCGGCGTGGCCACCATCAGCACCAGCGGCCTGGCCACCGCCAAGGGCAAGGGCGTGGCGCTCATCGCCGCGACCTACCTGGGCGTGCGCGGCCAGGCCACGCTCGCGGTCGGCCAGCCGCCCGGGCTGTGCTCGCCCGACGGCTGGTGCTGGCGCAACCCCCTGCCGCAGGGCAACTACATGCCCGCCGTGTGGGCCAGCGACGCCAATAACGTCTGGGCGGTCAGCGACTTCGGCGCCATCGTGCGCTGGAACGGCAGCGCCTGGCTCGCCCAGGCGAGCGGCACCACCCAGAACCTGCTCGGCGTCTGGGGCAGCGACACCAATAACGTCTGGGCAGTGGGCGTCGGCGGCGTAATCGTGAAGTGGAACGGCACCGCGTGGTCGGCGCAGGCGAGCGGCACCACCCAGAACCTGTCGGCGGTGTGGGGCACCGACGCGAGCAACGTCTGGGCAGTGGGCGCCAGCGGCGTCATCGTGAAGTGGAACGGCACCGCCTGGACGACGCAGACTAGCGGCAGCACGCAGTACCTGCGCGGCATCTGGGGCAGCTCGGCGACTAGCGTGTGGGTCGTCGGGGCTGGCGGGATCATTCTGAAGTGGGACGGCACCGCGTGGTCGGCGCAGGCGAGCGGCACCTTCCAGTACCTGCGCAGCATCTGGGGCACCGATGCCAGCAACCTGTGGGCGGTGGGGTTATCGGGGACGATCCTGAGCGGGGATTGTGACCTTCCCAGCCGTACCTACACGGACTCACGGATGGAGATTCCATGCCAATGACCCACCCGCTTCGGCCAGGTAATGTCCCGGTTCCGCAGCCAGCTCGCGACCCCGATCATCGAGGCCGCGAGCTTGAGCGCAATACGGTCAAACCGAGGCGCTCAGTCGGCTCCGTGCGCGATCTTCATGCGCCTCTCCGGCCGGTGCCCAGGATGAGATCCCACAGCGGGCTCGTCACCCCGAAGCAGCCGTCTGGTTGGCGGTGATGATGCATGTGGTGACGCCGCAGCCGCCGGAGCAGCCGGCCACCGCGGCGGTTCGAGTGGATGAGGCAGTGGGCGAGCTCGTACAGGCAGTACCCAACAAAGGTGCCCAAGGTGCAAAAGAGCGCCGGGAGCCACGCGTGAAGGAGGAGCCGGTAGGGCAGCACGAGCGGAACCAGATGCGGAATGAAGCCGGGGCTCGCGTCGAGGGCGGTCGAGTTATCGACGTGGTGCGCCTCATGCTGGCCATAGATGTAACGGGTCCCGATGATGCGGACGTGGAAGACGAAGCGGTGGAGGAGGTACTCCTCGAGGCTCCAGAACAACAGGCCGAGCGCGAGATAACCGAGGCAGCGGCTGGTCGACAGCGTTCCCCAAAGGCCGTTGGCCAAGAGCGCGCACGCGACGCAGATCGGAGGAAAGAGGAGGCTTATATCCGGCCGCGGTGGACCGGTCCGCTGGGGCTGGGCATAGGCCCCATCGTCGCTCGCTGCGTCTCGGGGAGCATTCCCGCCTGCGCGTTTCGACATCGCGGTTGGCCTCCTTTGTGGCGCCTGAGGTTATATGAACATTCAGGCGCTGCGCAGGAGATCTTTACGGCGGAACTCCTTTGCCGAGTCGCCGAACGCAAGGCGATTGGTGCCTGGGAATCAGGTGCATCGTATCTTCCGCCTGGACCTCACGGACCGTTCCGCGCTGTTCCCTGGTTTCCCCACGGCGTGCCAGGCCCCTGGCCGAGGCGGCAGCCATTTGGTTAGATGTAATTAATGTTACATAAATCAGCGGTGACACGAGACCCTCCAGCAGCCTTCATTACGCATGCTGGGACGGGAGGAAGAAAGTTGGTGAAAGGATCCTAAAGTGGGACGGCACCACCTGGG
>DAOMZC010000616.1:0-4531 GCA_035437965.1 Pseudomonadota bacterium | reverse complement strand
GCCCGGCCTGCAGGACCGGCTGCGGCCGGCCGGCGACAGCGCCGGCGAGGGGCCGGTCCCCCCCAGGCTGCCGACGGTCGAGTGGACGATCCTGACCTATCCGGTGGGGGCGTAGGTCATCGATGAGATCAGCAGCTTCCAGCTCGGGCAGACGCCGCTCGAGCTGCGGCGGCCGCGGCGCGCCGGCCGGCAGACCGTGCGCCTGCACCTGGCCGGCTACCGCGACGTGACCCTGGAGCTCGACGGCGAGCGCGACCTCCTGGTCGAGCGCCAGCTCATCGCCGTGAGCCCGCCGGCCGCGTCGCCTCCAGGCGGGGGGGCGGGCGGCAAGGCGCCGCGCAAGCCGTACAACAAAGACGACCTGATCGCGCCGCCGTTCTGACCGGCGCCGCGCTTATTCGCTGCTGGTGAGAAGGTGCGCGTGCTGGGCGTACGCCTCGGGGTAGCTCTGGCGCAGGCGGGTGAGCACCTCGATCGCATCGACGCCGAGCAGCGTGTCGAGCCGGTTCTGGCGGGACATCTCGACGGTGAACTGCTTGTGGATGAGCGGGAAGTGGTGCTGGCAGAACGCCTCGAGGTCGCTCGGGTCGCGCAGCACCACGTCGAGCAGCCGGCCGAGCGCGCGCAGGGTCGGCGGCTCGATGGCGAGCGGCTCGTCCTTGACCGCGGCCGAGACGAGCATCCACACGTTGCCCACCCGGTCGCCGGCGCAGATGCGCTCCTCGTCGACGCAGACGCAGTCGTAGGGGGCGACGCCGTAGACGGTGTCGATGCAGCGCCCGCTCTGCAGGTCCCAGACCTTGACCGTGTGATCCTCGGACGCCGAGACCGCGCGCCGGCCGTCGGCGGTGATCGCGCAGGCGCTGACCTGGGCGGCGTGGCCGGGCAGGGTCATGAGCTCCTCCCCGGTGGTAAGGTCCCAGACCTTGAGGGTCCGATCGCCAGAGCCGGACAGCGCGCGGTGGCCGTCGGGGAACACCACGCAGGCGGTGACGAAGTCGATGTGGCCGCGCAGGGTCATGAGCTCCTGCCCCGACTTCAGATCCCACACCCGCAGCGTGCTGTCGCGGGCGCCCGAGATGAGGTGGTCGGTGCCCGGCACTGCCGCCACGCAGGTGATCTGGGCGGTGTGGCCTTCCAGCACCTGCAGCTCGGCGCCGGTCTGCAGGTCCCACAGCCGCAGTGTCTTGTCCCACGACCCGGACACCGCGCGGCGGGCGTCGGGCAGGAACGTGCAGGCGGTGACGAACCAGCTGTGGCCGCCGAGCGTCTGCAGGAGCTCCCCGCTGCGCAGGTCCCACAGCCGCAGCGTCTTGTCCCACGACCCCGACAGCGCCCGCTGCCCGTCCGGGGAGACCGCGCACGAGGTCACCAGATCCGTGTGCCCCTTGAGGGTCAGAAAAGCGCTGCCGCCGCTGATGTCCCACAGCTTCAGGGTGCGATCGGCCGAGCCGGTGAGCACCCGCTGCTGGCCCGGCACCCGGGCGCACGAGCTGACCGCCGCCGAGTGCCCTTGCAGCGTCGCCAGCTCCTGCCCCGCGGTCAGATCCCAGATCTTGATGCTGTAGTCGTCCGAGCCCGAGGCGACCTGACGGCCGTCGGGCAGCGCCGCGCAGGCGGTCACCCACGCCGAGTGCCCCTGCAGCGTCGCCAGGGCCTGGCCGCTCTGCACGTCCCACACCCGCAGCGTCTTGTCCTTGGCCGCCGAGACCATGCGCCGCCCGTCGGGCAACAGGGTGCACGAGGTGACCCCGGAGCTGTGGCCCTGGTAGGCGACGAGCTCCTGCCCGGCGGTCAGATCCCACAGCTTGAGGGTGTGGTCCTCGGCCCCCGAGATGATGCGGCGCCCGTCGGGCAAGACGGCCAGGGTGCGCACGCCGGCGGCGTGGCCGGTGAGGGTCGCCAGCTCGCGCTCGGTGTCGATCTCCCAGATCCGGATCGTCTTGTCCCACGCCCCCGAGACGATGCGATCCTCGCCGGGCAGCACCGCGCAGGCGGCGACCCACGACAGGTGGCCCTTGAGGGTCTTTAGCACCTGGCCGGTGCTCAGATCCCAGATCTTGAGCGTCTTGTCGCGCGCCCCGGAGACCGCGCGCTGGCCGCCGGCGAACACCGCTACGCAGGTGATCTCGCCGGTGTGGCTGCGCAGCGTCTGCAGCTCGCGCCCGCTCTGCAGGTCCCACAGCCGCAGCGTCATGTCGGCGGACGCCGAGAGCACGCGCTGCTCGTCGGGCAGCAGCACGCAGGCGGTGACCTCGGCGGTGTGGCCCTTGAGGGTGAGCAGCTGGTGCCCGGAGGCCAGATCCCAGACCTTGAGGGTCTTGTCCCACGACGCCGAGATCAGGCGCTTGCCGTCGGAGGTCACGGCGCAGCCGTAGACCGAGCTGGCGTGGCCGGTCAGCGTCCGCTCGTAGCCGCCGACGCCGCGCTGCAGGCGCAGCTGCGGCACGCCCTGGGGCATCGACAGGGCGCGGCTGATGCGCGCCCCCGGCCAGCCGAAGCAGCGCAGGCGGTTGTAGAGCAGCGACGGCAGGGCGGCGGGATCGCGGCGCAGCCAGTGGGTCTCCTCGCGCACCGCCCGCTGCAGGTCGCGCCACTCTTTCTGGCGCACCGGATCGGGGCAGCTCGCCGAGGCCATGGCGAAGTCGTTCTCCAGGGCCAGGGTGCCGGCCTCGCGGCACTTGGCGATCAGGAACTCGACGTCGCTGCACACCTGCTCGACGCCGCTCCAGTCGCCGGCCTCGACGCGGTGGTGGATGGCGTAGCGCAGCGCGTAGCTGCGGTAGAACTCGGCCTCGGCGTCGTTCTGCGCCGGGGCGAGCGGCCAGCTGGCCAGCGACTGGGCGAGCTTGCGGTGCAGGCGCCGCATCTCCTGCGCCCCCAGGCGCGCCACCACGAGCTCGCGGAAGCAGTCGTGGGCCAGCCGGTAGCCGGGCCCGACCGCGGTCGGCTCGACCTGCAGGAAGGGGCTGGCCGGGCGCAGGAAGGCGCTGCCCGTCCCCATCGCGAACGAGGTGCCGAGGATCGAGCCGAGGAGCTCCAGCGGCAGCGCCGTGCGGGCCGCGCTGAGCAGGCCCAGGGCGGTGCGCGCCGGCGGCTCGGTGCCGACGCTGACCTCGAGCTCGCGGTCCTCCCACAGGGGCTGGCTGAGGTACTCCAGCATCCCCCACAGCCCGTAGGGCACCGGCTGCTGGATCTTGGCGGCGCGGGCCTCGGGGGACAGCTGCTCCAAGTGGCGCGACAGGAGGGTCGCGTGCAGGGGGTTGCCCTCGGCGCAGCGCACCGCGGTCTTGATGTACTCGGCGGGCAGCCCGAGCCGCGGGCCGTGGTAGGCCCACAGGGCCTGCGAGGCGCGGTGCTTGCCATCGACGCCGCGATCGAGGTCGATGCAGCGGAACGAGCGCTCGGCGAAAAACGACAGGTAGGGGTGCCCCGAGCGGATCGAGCAGACCAGGAACACCCCGGGCGGCAGCGCCTGCGGCAAGAAGCGCGGCAGCGGGTTGTCGGCGCCCTCGGCCACCGCCTCGTTGAGGCCGTCGACGACCAGGAGCAGCCGCTGGTGCGAGGGGATGAGCTGGCGGTTGGAGATCCGCAGGAGCAGCTCGACCAGGCGCCGCTCGGGCCGCGCGTCGGGGTTGAACGAGGTCGGGAACAGCGCCTCGATCTGCAGGACCAGCGACGACTGCACCGCGTACGGGTAGTCCCAGTCGGCGACCCCGCGGCGCAAGAAGTGCTGCGGCACCGACTGGCCGAGCTTCTCGCGCGCGGCGATGAAGTGCGACAGGACGGCGCTCTTGCCCGAGCCGGGGCTGCCGGTGACCAGCAGCCAGCCGCGATCGGCGGTGCCGCTGAGCCAGTCTTCCATAAGGACCAGCACATCCTCGCGCCCGCGCAGCTCCGGGTGGCGGGCCCGCTCGCTGGCGAACACTGGCCAGCTAGCGACCAAAACCGACCCCGCAGCTGTGGTGGAGGGCCATCTGGCGAGCCCGGTGGCGAGCAGGCTGGGGCATGCCCAGGGGGTCAGAAGCTGGCTGGAAGCGATTCATGACAGAGCGGTCCGTTTGCGGCAATCCTGCCACTTGGCAGTGACCGATACAATCGCTTACCCACGATCCTCCACGGCAACGGCCCGGCAACGGCCCGGCAACGACCCGGCAGCGGCCCGGCAAGCGGCTGGCCGCGGGGCGCCGTGCTAGCGTGGCGATGTGGTGACCACACGGTTTGCCCCGAGCCCCACCGGCCTCCTGCACCTTGGCCATGCCTACTCCGCCCGCTACGCCTGCGAGGCGGCGTGGCGGCGCGGCGGGCGGTGCCTCTTGCGCATCGAAGACATCGATCACACCCGCTGCCGCAGTGAGTTTGCGGCCGCACTGGTCACCGATCTGGAGTTTCTCGGCCTGCGGTTTGACGGTCCGGTGCGCCGGCAGTCCGAGCACCTGGCCGACTACGAGCAGGCCCTGCAGCAGCTGGCGGCGCTCGGCGTCCTTTACCCCTGCTTCTGCACGCGCGCCGCCATCGCCGCCGAGATCGC
>DAOMZC010000615.1:0-4536 GCA_035437965.1 Pseudomonadota bacterium | reverse complement strand
GCTACCCCGACTGGCTGGCGAGCGCCGATCAGGCCCTGCACGAGCTCTGGACGCGGGTGGCAGCCAGGGCGACGCGCCCGCCGCGCCTGGTGGTCGTCGGGTTCTCGATGGGGGGCCTGCTGACCGTCGAGCTGGCCCTCCGCTACGGGGCGGCTTTGGCTGGCGGTCCGGCGATCGAAGCGGTCGCGATCCTCGCTTCGCCGCTGTGGCTCTCGCCGCTGGCCGAGCGGGGGATCCGCGCCCTGTCGCGGATTCCCGGGCTGCAGCGGCTGTTCGTCCCCAAGCTTACCGGCGCGGATGTGCGCGCCCGCGATCTGCCGCGCCACCGCCTGCGCCCGCTCGGAATGCCGCTGCCGGCGCTGCGCAGCATGCTCGAGCTGATGGCCCAGGCGCGCCGCCACCTGCCCGAGGTCCGCCAGCCGGCGCTGCTGGCCCACGCCGAGCACGATCACACGGTCCCCTACGCCTGCCTGGCCGCCTTCGCCCAGGAGCTCGGCACTCCCCGGGAGCAGCTTACCTGCCTGTCGCTGCCGCGCAGCTACCACCAGCTGCTCCTCGATGTCGAGCGCGAGGTGGTCTTCGCCGCCGTCGTCAGCCACCTCGAGCGCTTCCTCGGCCCACCCGCGACCGGCTAGCGGCCAGCTAGCGGCCAGCTAGCCAATCGGTCCGACGCAGGAGCTGAGCTCGAAGATCAGGTACTCCAGCACGTGCTCCTGGGTGATCATCTTGCCGCTCGCGCAGTAGCCGGGGAACAGCGTCGCCGCTCCGTGCTCGCGCGTGTGGTACGAGGAGTACAGCACCTTGCCGCACGCCATCCCCTGCGGATAGTCAAACGTCACCGACAGCGGGCGCCGGCGCCCCTTGACCGTGCCGTTGAGCCAGGTCGTCGAGGGAAACTTCGCCATGTCGAGCGCCGTCTGGCGAATCAGCACCCACTCTGGCAGCAGGTCCTGGATGCGCACCTTGCCGCCGAGCACCGGCGTCGGCAGCTTGGTCAGCCAGTCGGCCAGGTTCTGCCCCGCCTCGGTGGTCGTGTCGACGTCGGCGTCAAACGGGCTATCGCCGGCGCCGTAGTTCGGGGCGCTGTGGTAGCCGTGCGGCGTGGTGACCGTGCACGGCTGGTCGTCCTCGAAGCAGATGTACGGCGAGAAGCTCGGCGGCTGCTGGACGAAGTCGTACGACCAGTCGGTGGCGTACAGGCGCCCGCCGCTGGCGACGTAGTCGACGAGGTTCTGCTTCACCTGGCTGTCATTTAGCAGGCTGCCGGCGTAGGTCGTCTCGCTGCAGTTGAGGAAGATGAGGTTGTACTGCCGCATCGCCGGCAGGCTGCGCAGCAGCTCGCCGATGTTGACCTTGCCGGGAGCGCCGGCGCCGGCGGTCTCATTGTTGTAGAGGTGGATGGCGCCCTGGTTCTTGGGCGAGGTGAACTCGGACTGCGCGACGCCGATGTTCTTCAGCACGCACTCGATCGAGTCGTAGTCGCCCACGGCGACCGCCATCTGCGGCAGGGTGCCCTCGGTGCGATCGCGCGGCAGGCGCGTCTGCTCGGCGGTGAGCCCCTGGCGCTCGCACTTGCTGACCGGGATGCGCAGGGTCTTTCGCCAGCGGCCCTTCTGGATCACGATCGGCGTGTTGTCGGTCACCGGGACGCGGCCGAGCTCGAAGGTCCCGTCGATGCCGCTGTGGGTGAGGGCGACCGGGCGGCCGCCGATGGGGCTGTTGCACACCTCGCAGGCGACCTGGGGCGGGAACTCTTCGGGGATGCCGCTCGCCGGGACATAGATGATTGCGTCGCGGATCGGGTCTTCGCCGTTGGGGGCGGTGACCCGCCCGGTCACGATGGTGTCCGAGCCGGCCGGCGGACACTGCGCGATCTGGCAGCCGAGGCCCACGCACTGCGGCGCCGGCGCGCGCATGTCCACCCGTCCGGCAGGATCTATCCCTGGGCCGCGATCTATATCCCCGCCGCGCGGGCCGCTGCAGCCAGCCCCGAGGCCACAGAGCACCAGCGCGACGAGCGCCGCGCGGCAGGCCCCAGGGCCCAAGGATTTGCCATCGCCACCGGCAAGGACGGCGGTCGGTCGACGAATCGCGGGGCACCGATTTCTCATCGCATCCTCCATGGCAGCAGGCCGGTGCGAACCGTACTGCGGCTCGCGGTCGTCCGCAACGCCCGCTCGCGGCGGCGCGGCGCGGATGTCATCGGCCCCGCAGGTGCGACCAGCGCGGGCGGCCGCGCGGGCCTCTCTGTGCGATGTCGCACTTTTTCTAGACATAAGTCCGAAATCGCACGCTCGGGTGTTCCAAATCGCACGGTAAGGCGCCGCGCATCTTCGAGGCTGATTCGCCTTTTTTTGCTCTCCGCAGACCTTGCCCGCGGCAGGGAAAGTCTATACGGTGCCGGGCTATTGTGACTGACGTACCACCGGATCATCCTTCAAGCCCGTCGTCGGGCGCGCCGTCGAGCGCAGCGTCGGCCGCCTCATCGGGCCGCGCTTCGGGGCTGGCGCGCCTCCTCGGCTGGCCGCGGCTCTTGCTGGTGCTGACGCTGCTCTGCGCGGCAGTGGGCGCGATCGGGCTCGGCCGGATCAAGAACGAGGAGGACGTGCTGGTCTTCCTGCCCGAGGGAGACCCCAGCGTCGCCGCCTTCAAGGACGTGGCGCGGCGCTTCGGCGCGCTGCGGGTGGCGCTCATCGGCGTCGTGCCGCGCCCGCAGAGCGCCCCGCTGCCCGGCGCGCGCGAGCTGTTCTCGGTCGAGCTCCTCACCGCCATCGATCGGCTGTCCACCGCGCTCAAGAACACCGAAGGGGTCGATCGCGTGGTCTCGCTGTCGACGATGACCGACCTGGTGGCGAGCGACGGCGGGGTCGAGGTGATGCCGCTGGTGCCGGTGCCGGTGCCCACCGACGCCGCGGCGCTCGGCAGGCTCAAGGCGCGGGCGCTGGCCCTGCCGCAGGTGCGCGGCAATGTCGTCTCCAGCGACGGCCGCGCCGCCCTGGTCATGGTCTTTTTCACCGAAGGGGCGCGCACCCGCATCCTCGCCGACAAGGCCCGCCAGCTGGCGCAGGCCGAGCTTGGCGAAGTGGCGCACCTCTACTATGGCGGCGGCCCCTTCGCCGGCCAGTCGATCTACGACGACACCCAGCGCGACGTGCGCCGCCTGACGCCGCTGGCCATGCTGCTGTTCTTCGGCATCGTCCTTATCGCCTTCTGGGACGCGGTGCCGGTGCTGCTGACCGTGCTGACGGTGGGGCTGTCGGTGGTGATGGTGCTCGGCGGCATGGGCCTCGTCGGGCAGCCGTTCACTGTCGTCATCGGCACGCTGCCGCTCATCCTGTTCGCCTCGGGGAGCCAGTACGCGATCCACATCCTGGGGCGCTACTACCTCTTGCGCAGCGATGAGCCGCGGGCCTCGACGCTGGCGGCGGCGCGCGGGGCGCTGCGGATCGCCGGGCCGCCGGTGACGATCGCCGCGCTCAACTGCTGCGTCGGGTTTCTGTCGTTCCTCATCATGAACATCGGCGCCATGCGCACCTTCGGCATCGCCTGCGCGTTCGGGGTCGGGTTCTGCTGGCTCCTGTCGGTGACGGTGCTGCCGGCGGTGGTCGCCCGCTGGCAGCGCCACGGCGGCGTCCCCAAGGCGCGCTTCACCGAGCTCGGCGGTGTGCTGACCAGCGGCTTTTACTGGGTGCGCCGCCACCGCGTGCTGGTGGTGGTCGCGACCGGCGCCCTGGCGGCGATCGGCGCCGTTGGCCTCAGCCGGGTCACGGTGCGCATGGAGCCGCGCGCGTTCTTCCGCCCGGGCTCGGAGCCGGCCGAGGCGCAGCACTTCCTCGACAGCGAGTTCGGCGGCGCGCAGTTCGTCCAGCTCGTCCTCGACGGCGATCTGGGCGATCCGCGGACGCTGGCCGAGGTCCGCCGGCTGGGGGCGTTTGCGCGCTCGCTGCCGGGGGTGACCCAGGTGCAGTCGATCGTGCAGCCGCTGTCGATGGTCAACGCGGCGATGGCGGGCATGCGCGGGCTGCCGGCGGAGAAGGCGCAGGTCTCGACGCTGCTGTTCTTCGTCGAGGGGGAGCCGTCGCTCAAGATGCTGCTGACCCTGGATCGCCGGGCGGCGCTGCTGCACGTGCGGGTGCTCGGGGAGGCGCAGCCGGTGCTGGACGCGCTCGGCCAGTACCTCAAGTCGCGCTGGCCGTTCGCCCTGCGCCGCCCGACCGTCGACGAGCTGACCGACGAGCTGACCTGGCTCTTGCCGGAAGGCGCGCGGGCCGGCAAGCGGCCGGCGGTGCGCGCCGCAGTGGAGCGCGTGCAGAGCACCGGGCTGGAGCTCGCTGGCCCGGCTGACCGTCCGGCCGGCGGGGAAGGGGAGGTGCCCGATAAGGCGACGCTGGAGGCGGCGCGGCTGGAGGCGGCGCAGCGGCAGGCCTCGAAGCTGCTCCTTGGGGTGCTCGGCACGGCGGGCGAGTACCTGCCCGGCCTGGCGGCGGACGAGGTGGCGGCGAGCGTGGAGCTGGTGGCGACGAACCTGCTCGCCCC
>DAOMZC010000614.1:0-4541 GCA_035437965.1 Pseudomonadota bacterium | reverse complement strand
ACAAGAAAGCGGTCCACTCCCAAAAAAGGCCCCTGGACACCGACGTGGACAACCTCACCGCGGCGGGCCTCCTGGAAACGATGTACCTGCGGGTGCCCGAGCCGCTGCGCAGCACAGGGCTCGTGAGGCTGTACAAGAGCGGCGCCCGGGTGACCCGGCGCGGGCCCAAGCTCCTCAGGCTGTACCCGCCGCAGGGCCCGGTGGACGAGGCGGCGGTGATCGACGCCTGCCGGGCGGGCCTGGACGCGGTGAGCTCGGTCGACGAGTGGCGCGAGACCCGCGAGACGCTGCAGGACATGCTGGCCAAGTCGGGCGACCTGCTGGGGCTGGCGGCGCTCAAGGAAGAGGAGGCGGTCGAGGCGGCGCTGGCCGAGGAGCGGGCCGAGCTCATCATGCAGGCCGCCGAGTTCTACCAGCGCGGCGGCGACCAGGAGCGCTACATCGCCTGCCTCAAGCAGGCGTTCCACGAGCTGCCGCTGCACACCGAGGCGTTCCGCAAGCTCAGCGACTTCTACAAGAGCCGGCGCGACTTCATCGGCCTGGCGGTCATCCAGGAAAACCGCATGGCGGCGCAGTTCGAGACGGCGCGCCTGGACCTGTCGAGCTACGCCAAGCAGCTGGAGGAGCTGGCCGAGCTCTACGAAAAGAAGCTGCAGGACGTGGTCTCGGCGGCGGCGATCTGGCGCCGCATCGATGAGCTCTTGCAGTCGGTGCGCTCGCAGTCCGAGCGCAAGCGCCTGGGGCAGCGGCTGACCCGCATCGACATGCAGGTCTCGGAGCTGCAGCTGGAGCTGGAGCGCACGGCGATGGACGACCCGGGGCGCATCGAGCTCCTGCGTCGCCTGGCGCAGCTTTACCGCGAGCTGCACGAGCCCAAGCACGCCGCCGTCGTCTACGAGGAGCTCCTGCAGCTGGCGCCGACCGACCTGCCGTCGCTGAAGATCCTCATCGAGCTGCGCGAGCAGGCCAGCGACGTGCCGGGCCAGCTGGAGCTTTTGCGCCAGCAGGTCAGCATCGCCACCGATCGCGCCGAGCGGCTGGCGCTCTTGCGGCGGATGATGGCGCTGTGCGACCAGCTGATGCTGCAGCGCGACGACCGCTGGGACGCCCAGGCCGGCCTGGAGATGACGATCTGGGTGTGCAAGAGCCTGATCGCCGAGCTGCCGTCGGATCGCGACGCGCTGCGGCGGCTCTCCGACGCCCTGCAGCTCACCGGCAACAAGACCGAGCTCCTCGACGTGCTGGAGAGCTACCTCAAGGTCGCGCCGACCCCGCGCGAGAAGCTGGCGCTGCACCGCCGCATCGCCCGCAGCGCCGAGGACCACGACGATCTGGCGCGCGCCGTGAGCCACCTGGAGCGGGCGGTGCGCATCTGCCCGCCCGGCCCCGAGTCCGAGGAGGTGCTGAGCGAGCTGGCGCGCATCTACGGCCGCCAGGGCCGCACCGAGCTGGCCGTGCAGACCCTGGAGCTGTGCCTGCGGCAGAACCCGCGCGCCTCGGTGGAGCTTTACCGCATCCTCGGCCGGCTGACCCTGGGCAGCGACGAGCTGGCGCTGCTCGACAAGAGCGTGCGCGCCTTCCGCGAAGTGCTGATGCGCATCGCCGACGACCTGGAGGCGATGGCGGCGCTGCAGAAGCTGCACCGGGCGCGCCAGGAGTGGGCCGAGCTGGAGCACGTGCTGCGGCGCCTCTTGCGGGCCCCCGAGCCGCCGCTGCCGCCGCGTGAGCGGCTGTCGATCGCGCTGGAGCTGGCCGAGGTGCTCGGGCAGCACCTGAACGAGCCGCGGCAGGCGGCGACGCTGCTGGAGCAGGTGCAGGCCGAGAGCCCGGTGGTCGACCTGCGGGTGCACCGCCACCTGCGGGGCCTTTACGAAGAGATGGGCGACTACCCGCGCGCCGCCCGCTACGCCGAGCGCGAGCTGCTGCTCACCGAGGACCCGGTGGCGCGGCTGGAGCGCGCCCTGGAGATCGCCCAGATGTGGCGCAGCCGGGCCAAGGACCCCGGGCGGGCGCTGCTCAGCTACGAGCGCGTCGAGCGCATCGCCCCCGAGTTGCCCGCCGGCACCCCCGAAGGCGACGCGGTGCGCCGGCTGGTCGTGCACGCCCTGGAAGCGATGAGCCAGATGTTCGCCCAGAACGACGACTGGCAGCAGGTGGTGATGATCGGCCAGCGCCGGCTCAACGTCGCGGTCGAGCAGGGCGAGGCGATGCAGGCGGCGGCAATTCTAGTCGAGCTGGCCCAGGTCTACGAGGAGCGCCTCGATCAGGCGCCCGAGGGCTTCACCCTGCGTCTGCAGGCGTTCGAGCTCGCCCCGCACCTGGTCTCGATCGAGCAGCTGTCCGAGATCGCCGAGAAGTACGGCCAGTGGCGGCCGCTGTGCGAGCTGCACGTGGCGCGGGTGCGCGAGGCGCAGCAGCAGGGGGCCGAGCTGCCCATCGACTCGGTGCTGGCGGCCTCGGCGATCTACGAGCAGCGGCTGGGCGACCCGGAGGCCGCCTTCAAGCTGCTGCGGCGGGCGATGCCGCTCTCGGTCACCGGCGCCATCGCCGCCACCACCCCCGGGCAGGGGGCGGAGCGCATCCTGGGCGAGATGAACCGCCTGGTGCGCGCCCTGGGCAAGTCGGCGCAGCGCGGCGAGGACTCGGCCGAGCGTGAGCTCGATGCGGTGACGGTGGTGCGCGACCTGATCTCGGTCTACCGGGGCCTGGTCGACGAGCTGTGCCGGCAGAAGGACGCCGGCTCGGAGGACATCGCGGTGCGCCTGCACCGGCTGCTCGGCGACAGCGCCCTTTTGCGCGAGGACCTGCTGGGCGACCTGACCGGCGCCCTCAGCGAGCGGATTCACGCCTTTACCGTCGGCGGCGAGCGCGATCACAGCCGCGACCCGCAGATCGACGCGGTGCTGCGCCAGACCCTGAACGAGATCCACCGCCTGGCGATCGCCGGCGGCCAGATCAAGGAGGCGGCGACCATCGACACCCGCCGCCTCGACCGCGCCGAAGACGAGCTGCGCCGGCAGCAGGTGGCGTGCGAGGGCGCGGCGTGGCTCGACGACCACGGCGGCGACCCGCAGCGGGCGCTGCGCGCCTGCCTCAAGGCGCTGCCGCTGTGCGCCGAGGGCAGCGACGCCCAGGCCGAGATGCGCGGCCGGCTGTTCCGCATCGGCCAGCGCCTGGGCCTCCTGGCCTGGGACGAGATCGCCCGCGCCGAGCGCGCCCTGGTCAGCGGCAACCCGCGCGGCCTGCGCCAGCGGCTGCTGTACCTGGCGTCGCTGTGGCAGCTCGGCGCCAACGATCACGTGCGCGCCATCGACGCCGCCGGCCAGGCCTACCGGCTGACCTACTTCCCCGCCGGGCTGCCGAGCGGCAAGGGCGGACCGCCGCTCAGCGAGCTGGTGGTCCACAACATCGACGACGCCCTGGCCGAGGAGCAGCGGGCGATCCGAGCGGTGCTCGAGCGCCTCGTGCAGTCGGCGCCGACCGACGGCGAGGGTGCGGCCAAGCTCATCGCCCTGCTCGACAACCTGGCGACCCAGCTCAACGAGGCGGGCGCCGGCCCGCTGGCGGCGCAGGTGGCGCTCGATGCCGGTCAGATCGACGAGCGGCGCGGGCGCCTGGGGCAGGCCGAGCGGCGCTACCAGGACGCGCTCAAGCAGCCGACCACCGCCGACCAGGCGATGCAGTGCCTGGAGCGCGTGTACCGGCAGCAGCGGCGGCTCTCGGATCTGGCGGCGCTGCTGGAGAAGCGGCGGCCGCTGGTGCCCGAGTCGCAGCAGCGCCAGGTGCTGCTCGATCTGGCCGAGGTCTACCGCGAGATCAACAAGCTCGGGGCGGCGCTGACCGCGCTCGGCCAGGCGGTGGCGATCGACGACAGCGACGCCGCGCCGTACCTGCAGATGGCGCGCATCTACGAGGCCCAGCGCACCCACCTGCGCGCCGTCGAGTGCTACAAGCAGGCGGCCCAGCGCAGCCAGTCGGCCACCGAGGCGGCGCAGGCGCTGCAGCACGCGGCGGAGCTCTTGGAGCAGAAGCTGGACGAGCCGGGCGAGGCGCTCGACTGCCTGGTGGCGGCGACGCGGCGGACCCTGTCGGCGCAGGCGGCGCTGGTCGTCGCCGGCGAGGCGCTGGACGGCCACCCGGAGCTTTTGGCGGCGCGCGAGCAGGCGTGGGCCGGCGTCGAGCGGCTGCTGACCAAAGAGAACCGCCTGGGCGAGCTCGAGCCGCTGCTGCTCGAGCGGCTGACGGCGACGCCGATGGAGGCGGCGGAGGAGCGCGCGCAGCTCCTTCTGCGGCGGCTGGAGATGCAGCAGCAGCGGCGGCGCCTGCGCAGCGACGCGACGCCGCAGCCCGGGGTCGAGGTCGACGCGGGGCAGACCGCGCGCGAGCTGGCCAGCGAGGTGCTGACGACGCTCAACTCGCTGCTCAGCCTGCGGCCGGGGGATGACGGACTGCAGGCGCAGCAGGAGGAGCTCCTGCACGAGCTCGGGGAGCTGCAGGCGGCGCGCGACGTGGCGCTGCAGCGCGCCGAGGCCGCGGCGGCC
>DAOMZC010000613.1:0-4543 GCA_035437965.1 Pseudomonadota bacterium | reverse complement strand
CGCTGGGTGTGGAGTGATCCCGGGCGGCGGGCGCGCAAGCTGCTGCGCTTCGCCGAGACCGAAGCCGACGGCGGGCGCGATCTGGCGCGCGCCGCCGAGCTCGCGACCGAGCCGCTCTTGCGCCGGCTCTTTCTCCGCCACGCCCTTGACGAGCAGCGCCATGCCGCCCTGTTCCGCCGCCGCGGCCAGGAGCTCCTCGCCGCGCTGCCCCGCGGCACCCGGCCGGGCTTCGAGGCGCAGCTCTTGACCCCGGGCGAGCGCGGCCTGGATGACCTGCGGGTCGACAGCGAGCGCACCGACTCCCTGCTCGCCTTCCTCCACCTGTCCGAGGGCGTGGCGGCCGGTCGCTTCGCCGTCTACCAGCAGGTCCTCACCGCCGATCCACAGACCCAGGCGGTCTTCGCCGCGGTGCTGCATGACGAGGTGTTCCACATGAGCTACACGCAGACCCAGCTCCGGCGGGTCGCCCCGGAGCGCAGCGGGGTGCGGCTGTTCTGGGCGCGCGCCCGGCGGCTGTGGAAGGGATACCTGCGGCTGGCCACCGCCCTGGCAGCGGTGCTCGGCGGGATCGTGCTGCTGCTGCAGTACTTCTTGTTGCTGCCACCGTTTGCCTTGGTGGCGCGGCGGCTCGCCCGCCGGGAGCCGCTCGGCTTTGTACCGCCGCCGCGGCGTCCGGCGGCGACCGCGGCGCAGGCGCAGTACTGACCCGAGAGCCGCGCCCATGAAGATCCTCGGCATCTCCGCCCACTACCACGACTCCGCCGCTGCGCTGTTGATCGACGGAGTGCCGCTGTGCGCGGTGCAGGAGGAGCGCCTGTCGCGGCGCAAGAACGACGCCGCCTTCCCCCTCCAGGCGATCGAGTGGTGCCTGGAGCGCGGGGGCCTTGAGCCCGAGCAGCTCGACGCGGTGGTCTTCTACGAGCGACCGATGCTCAAGTTCGAGCGGGTGCTGACCTGCCTGCTGCGCGCCTTCCCGCGCTCGTTCCGCAGCTTCCCGCGCGCCATGCGCAGCGCATTGGGAGAGAAGGTCTGGGTCAAAGGAATCATCGCCTCGCAGCTCGGCGTGCGCGGCGACCGCATCCTGTTTACCGACCATCACCAGGCGCACGCCGCGACCGCCTTCCTCTGCTCGCCAAGCAAGGAAGCGGCCATCCTGACCGCGGACGGAGTCGGCGAGTGGGCGACCCTCACGGTGGGGCGCGGCGCGCGGCACAGCGACGGCAAGGTCACTATCGATCTGCTGCGCGAGATCCGCTACCCGCACTCGCTCGGCATGCTGTACTCGACCTTCACCGCCTTTCTCGGCTTTGCCATCAACGAGGGCGAGTACAAGGTGATGGGCCTGGCCGCGTACGGCACGCCGCGCTACGCCGCCGCGGTGAACCGCATCGTCAGGCGCACTGCGGACGGCGGCTTCGCGCTGGATCTTTCCTACTTCGACTACCACACCACGGCGGCGCGCTCGTACTCGGCGCGCTTTGTGCGCGAGTTCGGCGCGCCGCGCCTCCCGGACGAGCCGCTGGATCTGGACACCGAGGACGGGCGGCGCTACGCCGACCTCGCGGCCAGCGTCCAGCTGGTGCTCGAAGAGGTGATGGTGGAGCTGTGCCAAAAGCTGCAGCGCGAGACCGGCCTCACCGAGCTGTGTCTGGGCGGCGGCGTCGCGCTCAACGGCTGCGCCAACGCCCGCATCCTGCGCGAGTCGGGCTTCCAGCGGGTGCTGGTGCCGCCGGCGCCCGGCGATGGCGGCTGCGCCCTGGGCGCGGCGCTGTACGCCGATCGCATCTACTTCGGCCAGCCGGATCGCCAGTTCCCCGATCACCCGTTCTGGGGTCCGAGCGTCGACCCGCGCGAGCTCGCCCGGCTCGCCCGCGAAGACGGCCTGCCGCTGTGGGAATTCGCCTCCGATGCCGATCTGTTAAGCCGCATCGCCGACGAGCTGCACGCCGGCCGCATCGTCGGCTGGATGGAGGGGGCGAGCGAGCTCGGACCGCGCGCGCTCGGCCACCGCAGCCTGCTGGCGGCGCCGCACGATCCGCAGCTGCGCGATCGCCTGAACCGCGAGATCAAGTACCGCGAAGAGTTCCGGCCGTTCGCTCCCGTCGTGCCGATTGAAGTGGCCGAGAAGTACTTCGATCTCGACGGCGGCGCCGCGGGCAGCGGAGCGCGCCTTGGCCGCTACATGTCCGGCGTCTTCGCGGTCCGCGCCAAGTGGCGGGCGCAGCTCGGCGCGGTCACGCACGTGGACGGGACCGCGCGGGTGCAGACAGTAGAGCCGGAGATGGCGCCGCGCCTGCACGCGCTGCTGCACGCCTACGCGCAGCGGAGCGGGATTCCGGTGCTCCTCAACACCTCGTTCAACCTCGCCGGCGAGCCGATCGTGAACCGTGCTGTAGAGGGCTACTCGACGTTCCAGCGGTCGGACATCGATCTGCTGGTGGCCGGCCGCCAGGTGGTGGGCAAGCGGCACCTGACCGGCACGTTCCTGTCGCCGCCGCTGCCGCGCTCGGTGGACGCCAAAAAAGACCGCCCAGCGGTCCAGGAGATCGCCAAGTGATCAAGAAGCGCAGCAAGCTCCGCCGCGGGCTCCTCATCATGGCCAGCGCCGTGCCTTCGATCTTCCAGCTGGCCGCCGGGCTTTGGCAAAGTGATAGCGGCAAGCGCTGGCTGGTGCCGCTGGTGCTGTTTCTGTGCCTGACGGGCCTCGTCCTCATCCTGGGGACCAGTGTCGAAGCGCTGGCGCCGTTCATCTACACGATCTTCTGAGCGCGGGCGATGTCGGGAGTCCTCCCTGCGCAGTGCCTGCGGCTGCTCGGCTGCCCTGCTTGTACCCGGCCGCTGAACGCAGCGGACCCGCTGACGCTCCGCTGCGCGGGCTGCGCCGCCGCCTATCCGGTGATCGATGGCGTCGCCGAGCTGCGCCTGCCGCAGTCGCCCGACTCGACCACCGAGACCGTCCGCCGCTTCTACACGGCGGCGCCGTTCCCGGGTTATCCGCCGCGCGACAGCCTGGCGTCCCTGCGCGCGCGCGCCGAGCGCAGCGAGTTTGCCCGCCTGCTCGATCAGGCAATCCCTCCCGATGCGCGGGTCCTGGAGCTCGGCTGCGGGACCGGTCAGATGAGCCTGTTCCTGGCGCGCCACCAGCGGCTGGTGATCGGCGCCGATCTGACCCGCGCCTCGCTCGCGCTGGCGGCGGCGGCAGCGCGAAGGTTCGGACTCGCCGACCGCGGGCGCCTGCTGTTTGTCGAGACCGACCTGGCGGCGCCGGGTCTTTGCGCCGGCGCGTTCGATGTCGTCTACTGCTCGGGCGTCCTGCATCACACGCCGGCTCCGGCGGACTCGTTCCGGCGCCTGGTGCGCTTGTGCCGGCCCGGCGGGATCATCGTCCTCGGGCTTTATAACGCCTACGCGCGGCTGCCCCACCGGCTGCGGCGCCTGGTCGCCCGGCTGACCGGTCATCGCCTGATTCCGCTGGATCCGGTCCTGCGCGACCGCGCGGCGCAGAGCGACCGCAAGCAAGCCTGGCTACGCGATCAGTACCTGCACCCCGAAGAGCACCGCCATACCCTGGCGCAGGTGCAGCGCTGGTTCCAGGACAGTGCGGTCACCTACCTGCGCACCTACCCCGATACGCTGATCGCCGCCGAGCCGCTCACCGGCAGCGAACTTTTCACGCCCGCGGCCGACAACTGGGGGGCCGAGAACGTTCTGTCGCAGCTTGGCTGGATGCGCAGCCTGGGCCACGAAGGCGGACTGTTTATCACCATCGGTCAGAGGCTAGCTGACGACCCGGCGCCGCTTCAGCAAACAGGCTGAGCGGCCGCGCCGGGATCTGCGTCCGCTGCTCCAGCGCCAGCAGCTGCTGCTTGCGCGGCAGGCCGCCGCCGTAGCCGGTGAGGCTGCCGCCGGTCCCGATGACGCGGTGGCACGGGACGATGATCGGCACGGGGTTGCGGCCGTTGGCGGCACCGACGGCGCGACGAGCCTGCGGGTTGCCGATGCGGCGGGCCAGCTCGGCGTACGACCAGGTGGCGCCGTAGGGGATGCGACCGAGCTCGGCCCACACTGCCTGCTGGAACGGCGTGCCGGCCAGCGCGAGCGGGACGGTGAACTCGGTGCGCCGGCCGGCGAAGTACTCGCGCAGCTCGGTCACGGTGGCGCGCAGGACCGGCAGGTCGTCGGCCCGCTGCCCCGGCACAGGGGGCTGGTCGCTGCCTGGCTCGGGTGGGAAATCGATTCGGGTCAGTGCGGTGCCATCACTGACCAGGCGCAGCTCGCCCATCGGCTCGGGCAGTCCGGACAGGAACGTGAAATAGGAAGGTCTAGGGGTGCGCATGCGGTCTAGCTCCATGTTTTTGACGCGTTTTCGGGAAGGGCAGCGGCGGCGCGGCCAGCGAGTGAGTGCTATGGCGGCGCGAGGCTGCCCCAGAGGTGCATGACGGCGTAGGCGCGAAATGGGCGCCACGCCTCGGCGCGGGCCTCGGCCTCGCGGGCGCGGCGCACGCCCAGGGCGCGCTGGATTCCCAGATCGCCGGCCGGGAAT
>DAOMZC010000612.1:0-4544 GCA_035437965.1 Pseudomonadota bacterium | reverse complement strand
CCGCTCTCGCCCAGGTCCACCGCGACCCCGTGCGCCTGCTCCGCCAGGTCCTCGACGAGCTCGAAGAGGGCGGCCGCAGCGACACCCTCCGCGAGCGCAGCGACCTCCTCCTGGCCACCATGGCCTGCCACGCCGCCGTCCGCGCCGGCGACCCCATGGACCCCGCCAAAGCCCTGGCCCTCTTGCGCGCCATGGACGAGGTCGACTACAGCCCCTACTGCCCACACGGCCGCCCCGTCCTGGTCCGCCTGAACCGGGCGGAGATCGAGCGGCGTTTCGGGCGGGCCTGATATACGCTTGGCATAGGCCGGAACAGGGCAATGCCGCCCCAGAGGCAAGGCAGTGCCTTTTATATATCCATAGGATTAATCATTAGAAGTAACAGGCTGAGCTCAGGGCTGCCACATCAGCCACGACTCCGCTGTAGGACGTTTTACGTCTTGACGCAGCCGTTCGAGGAACGCTTGCGCATCGGCCACAATCGCCAGGTCGCTCCAGTCATCGCCATACCACAACGCGATCTTATAAGCCGTTTGGAGTGCGCGGCTGAACACCAGATACAGTCGCGTCCCCTCAAAAGGTGCACCATCGAGCAGAGCAGCCTGAGCCTCTGTAAAAAGCGTATCTGTGCATCCACCGGAGTCGCGTAGATACCAGCAGTCGGGCCACTGCGAGGGAGCAAACAGCTCACGGGCGGCCTGCGCGACTATATCTTCAGCTTGGTCGAGCGGGATGACTTCGAGGTTCAACAAGTCATCCAAGGGTGGCTTGTCTCCAGCAACGATGAAAAACTCACTCATACTGGACCTCAGCGCCTTCCCTTATCGCGAATTCGGAGCTCACCGCTCTTAAGAGCTCGGTCAGCATAATCGATATCCTCAGCCGTCGTGGCTCGATCGATGCGCTTTGGAGCCACCGGGCGGAGATCGAGCGGCGTTTCGAGCATGCCTGATGGGGCCGTCAGGTCAAGTCGCGATCAGGCTCGATGTCGTCTAGCCGAAGGTCACTGAGCGGGAGACCAAGACCCTCTGCCTGCTGCTGCATAATCGAGATTACTTCATTGAATGCTAAGACCCGGCCGGAATGGAACTTGTACTCTAGACTATCGATAGGTGAGCCGTCGCGCTGACGACGTGCCTCCAGTGCCCGTTCCTTGAGCAAAAATCCCAGGTCGAACAAGTAATCTTTGTGCCTATCAGACATGATTATCTCGTCTTCAGTAAACCGCGCAATACGTTGGCCAGCTCCTGATTCCGAGCGGCATCTGCTCCCCATTTATTCAGAATGCCTGTCCAGACCCCAAGAGGTTGAGGTCAGGGCAATGAAGTTGATGCTTGGGGCGCAGCGTGTTGGGGTCAGGGCAATGAAGTTGATGCTTGGGGCGCAACGCGCTGGGGTCAGGGGCAATGAAGTTGATGCTTGGAGCGCAGCGCGCTGGGGTCTGGGCAATGAAGTTGATGCTGTGGGCGCAACGCGCTGGGGTCTGGGCAATGAATTTGTTGCTGAGCCTCGGGGGGGTGTTGCGGAGGCTGGACAGTTAAGTAAGTCTTGCGGCTCATTTTTCAGGAGATCGCAATGGCACGTGAAATTTCAGCCGAGAGCTTGGTCGCGCTACCCAGGCTTGGCATTGACTCGGGGTTGGCACTTTGGCAGGCGCTGCGCGCGGGGGTGGCGGCAGAAAAGAAGCTGCCCAAGTTCCTGCAGACGCCGTGGCAGAATCTGGAGAGGACCGGCGCGGCGCTGTTCCAGGCGGCGCAGAGCCGCCTCGTGGATAGCGGCAGGCGGGGTCCGTCCGCCGAGAAGCGCAAGGCCGATATCGTGGTCGACAATGCGGCGGCGGCGCTCGAGCAGTTTCTCGGGGCGTGGACGCGGCTGCCCGACACGTTCCCAGAGGCGCAGCAGGCCGCAGAGGCGCGCCAGGCGCTGTTTCCCGATGGCACCGGCTTCCTCAGGCTGTCCTTTAGCGAGGAGTGGGCCCAGATTGACCGTCGGCTGGCGCTGATCAAAAAGGACGGAATCGACAAGCAGATTGCCGGGCTTGGTGGGGCGGCGTTCGTGCGGCATCTTGAGGAAGCGCACGCGGCCTACGGCAAGGCGCTGGGCCTGACCTCGGTGCCCGCTACGCCGGCGGAGACCGTGGCGCTGCGCGATCCGCTGCTCGCTTTTATCGCGGCGCTGCGGCTGTACGTGATCAAGGTCGCGGCCTACCGCGATGAAGAAAAGCCCGAGACCGTGGCGCTGGCCGAGCGGCTGCTCCGCCCGCTGACCTCTTGGACCAGCCGGGCCGCCAGGCCGACCGACGACAGCGAGTCCGCGCCCGGTGAGCCGGAGCCCGCCGAGCCGCCGGCCCCCGCCGGCGCTTAGCCAGGCTGCGGGCCGCGACTTATCTGCTAGGCTGCGCCGGCGCTTAGCCAGGCTGCGGGCCGCGACTTATCTGCTAGGCTGCGCCGGTGCTCGCGGCTCGTCCCAATCTTCGTCTTCAGATCTCGGCTTGGCTTCGCGGCCCCGCGCGCCTCATAAGCGCGCGTGGGCCGCGGGGGTCGGCATGAGCGGACGACTGCGCTCCCCGCGCCTGCTACTTGGGGTGGTGGGGCCGACGGCCGCGGGCAAGAGCGCGCTGGCGCTGCGGCTCGCCGAGGAGCTCGGCGGCGAGGTCCTGAGCTGCGACGCCCTGCAGCTGCGCGCCGGGCTGCCGATCCTGACCGCCAAGCCCACCGCGCAGGAGCTCGGGCGCGTCCCGCACCACCTCATCGGCGTGCTGCCCATCGAGCAGCCGGCAACCGCGGCGCAGTACGCCGGGCTTGCCGATGCCGCCATCGCCCAGGTGCACGACCGGGGTCGCGCGGTCATCGTCTGCGGCGGCACCGGCCTGTACCTGCGGGCCCTGCGCGACGGCCTGTTCCCGGGTCCGGGCGGCGATCCGCAGCTGCGCGCCGAGCTGCGCGCCGAGGTCGCGACCCACGGCCTGCCCGCTCTTCACGCCCGCCTGCAGGCCGTCGATCCCGAGGCCCCCGCCCGCATCGCCCCGGCCGACTACGTCCGCATCGAGCGCGCCCTGGAGGTCTACACCCTGACCGGCCGGCCGATCAGCGCCTGGCAAGCGGACAGCCGGCGCGAGCGCCAGTCCGGCCCGCGCTACCGCTTCCTGCTGGTCGGCGTCGACCCTGGCCCGGAGGAGCTGCGCCGCCGCATCGAGCAGCGCGTCGCCGCCATGCTCACCGCCGGGGTCGTCGCCGAGGTCGCGGCGTCCCTGCAGGCCCACGGCCCGCTGCGCTACCCACCGCTCGGCTACGATCAGGTGCGCCGCCACCTCGCCGGCGAGCTGACTCTAGACGCGATGGCCGCCGAGATCGTGCAGAAGACCGCCCAATACGCCCGCCGCCAGCGAACCTGGCTGCGCAGCGAAGCGGACATCACCCGCTGGGTGCCGAGCCGCCCCACGCCCGCCCAAGCGTGCGAGGCGAGCAAGACCGCCGCGGTGCCCGACACGCAGCTCGCCGCGGCGCCCGACGTGGCGCTTGAGGCGCTAGTCGCTGAAATGATCGCCGCCGCGCGAGGAGAGTGATGTTCCCCGCAAGCTGCCGCCCACGGCGGAGCGGGACGGTGCCGCCGCCGCGGGCGCCGCTTGGACAAGCAGAGTGATGTCCCCCGCAAGCTGCCACCCACGGCGGCGCCGGACGGGACCCGCCCGCAGCGGGTTGCCGCTCGGACAAGACGCGGCCGGCGGTTTTTGTTACAACTACCAGAGTCTCTTTGCCGCCCCACGGTGACCATGTCGCAGCCCACGCCGCCCGCCGCCCTCGACCCGCGCCAGACCCTCGACTTCGAGCGGCCGCTGGTCGAGCTTGAGAACAAGATTGCCGCGCTGAAGGTGCTCGCCGGAGGGGAGCTCCTGGCCGCCGAGATCAAGGTGCTGGAGAAGCGCGCCAGCCGCCTGCGCGCCGACATCTTCGCCAAGCTGACGCCGTGGCAGAAGGTGCAGCTGTCGCGCCACCAGCTGCGGCCCTACACGCTCGACTACATAAGCCGCCTGTGCGACGAGTTCTTCGAGCTGCACGGCGACCGCGCCTTCCGCGACGACGAGGCGGTGATCGGGGGCCTGGGCCGGCTACGCGCCGCGTGGGGGCAGTCGGTGCTGTTCATCGCCCACCAGAAGTGCCGCGGCACCAAGGAGGCGATGCGCCGCAACTTCGGCATGCCGCGCCCCGAGGGCTACCGCAAGGGCCGGCGGCTGATGGAGCTGGCGGCGCGCATGCAGCTGCCGATCATCGCCCTCATCGATACGCCCGGCGCCTACCCGGGCATCGACGCCGAGGAGCGCGGCCAGGCCGAGGCGATCGCCAAGAACCTCGAGGTGATGGCGGGGCTGGCGGTGCCGATCGTCGCGGTGGTGATCGGGGAGGGCGGCTCGGGCGGGGCGCTGGCGTTCGGGGTGTGCGACCGGCTGCTCATGCTGGAGTACGCGGTCTACTCGGTGATCACGCCCGAGGGCTGCGCCTCGATCCTGTGGAAGGACCAGAGCCAGGTCGAGGTCGCGGCGGCGC
>DAOMZC010000611.1:0-4547 GCA_035437965.1 Pseudomonadota bacterium | reverse complement strand
CGCGACGCAGCTTCTGCGCTTCGGCAGCGCCGGCACCCCGCCCGAGCAGGACCTGCTCGCCGGCCTGGACAGCGTAAAGACCCTGCTCGGCACCGACGCCAACGAGAGCCCGCTCGGCCGCGCCCTCAAGGCGCTGCTCGATGCCGCCGACGAGGCCAAGAAGCCCGCCTACGCCGCCGCCAAGCTGCCCGAGCAGTCGACGCTGTTCGATGACCTGGCGCCGATCATCCAGCGCCTGCTGGCGGTCGACAATGGCTTGCTCGCCGAGGACGTGGTCGCGGCGCTGCAGGACCCGCACGCCAAAAACCTCGGCCCGATCATGGCCCAGCTGGCCGACGAGCGCGGCTACTTCTTCATGCGCCAGCCGAGCACCAGCGACGAGTTCTTGAACGGCATCGACCCGCAGGCGCCGGGCGCCGTGCTCGGCAGCTTCGGCAACCGGCCAAGCCGCGCCGCTGCCGACGCGGACGCCACGCTCGACTGGCGCAACCTCAAGACCGACGATCCGCAGAACAACCGCTCGGCGGTGCAGCGGCTCATGCACCTCATCGCCGACACCAACGGCAAGACGGTGTTCTGCAACGGCCGCAACGCCTCGGTGTTCGGGGGCCTGGTGCTGTTTGACGAGGCGTGCGACATGTTCCGGGTCGACAGCGTCGGGCAGTTCTTCCTCCTGTCGATCGCCAGCGCGCCCCTGCGCAGCGACCTGACGACTGCCGCCAAGCAGTCGGCCAGCTTCCTGGAGGCGGTCAAGAACGGCAACGACTGCCGCTGCGCCGCCGGCACCGGGCCGTGCCGCGACAAGCCCAACCAGACGCGCCGGTGCAACGCCCTCACCACCAACATCCTCGACGGCAAGCGCGGCGACGATGTGCTCGCCGGGCTGCTCGGCGTGGTCGGCTTTGGCCGCTACCCCGAGCCGGCCGCCGCGGCGCGCGCCCTGTTCATCGACCTGTGGAACCCGGTGACCAAGCAGCGTCCGGAGTTTACCCCGACGCAGCCGGCGGACCTGCTGCTCAACCATGTCAAAAACGCCGACGGAACGCTCTGCTATAACCCCGACAGCACGCCGTGCGTCGACCTCGCCGACCCCGACGGGCGCAAGTTCAAGGACGGCAACGGCAAGGACCGCCTGTTCGTCGACGAGCACAACGGCATCCTGTTCGCGCTCGAAGCGGTGCGCGCCCCGGCCAAGCTGCCCGACGGGACCACCAACGCGTTCCCGAGCGACAACTTCTACGACGCGATGCGGCCGCTGGTCGACGCGTTCGCCCGGCACGCCGAGTGCGTGCAGCGCGACGGCTTCGGGGTCTGCACCAAGGTGCAGAACGCGACCCAGCTGCTCATCGACGCGCTGACCGTGCTGCACCAGCACTATCCGTCGGCGCGCTCGCAGAACTTCGGGCGCAGCTTCGCCGACAGCTACGGGGCGATGGCGGCGGCCGACGGGGCGGTCAGCTATGAGCCGCTGCTGACCAAGATCCTCGGCGGCGATCTGCTGCTCGCCACCGGGGACCTGGCGCCGATCCTTCTAGCGCTGACCACCGACGGCAAGGTCGGCAGCCCGCGGGCGCTGCCGGTGCTGATCCGGCTGGCCCGTTACGTGTTCGATCCGGCGCTCGCCCCGCCCGGCGGCCTGCGCTACCGCGACGGGACCACGGCGGCGCTGCGCAACGACGGCAAGCCGGCCGGGGCGGTGACGCCGTTTTACCTTTTGGCCGACGCGCTGAAGAAGAAGAAGGCGCTGCTCGGGCGGCCGGAGAACCAGGCCGCCAAGGACCGCTGGGACCGGGCGATCAGCGACGTGATTGACCTGCTGCTCAAGGTCAAGGCGGTGCCCGCCGGGATGGGCAGCAAGTACCAGTTCGACAACCCCCGGCTGCGCCCGCTGGCCCAGATCCTGCTCGACTTCGCCCGCGGGCGGGTCGTCGCGCACGGCAGCGACCTCGCCGGGTGGACCGAGCAGCTGAACGCCGATCTCGCCGACGCGCTGACCGGGCCGCTGGCTACGGGACTCTTCGATCTCGGCGCCAAGCTCGACGACAACGCGGTGGCGCGGGCGCAGACCTACCTGCTCTTGCGGCAGACCCTGTCGGATCAGAACCCCGGGGCGCGCGCCGCGCTGCAGGTCGCGGCGGTGGACGCGGTGCAGCTCTTGCTTGATGACGCGGATCTGGTCGCCGTCGGGCGCGGCCTTAGCAGCCTGGTCGATCCGAAGAGCGGGCCGGTGCTCGGCGGCGTGACCCTCATGCGGCGCGGTCGCGAGCTGGAGCAGGCGAGCAGCCAGGTCGCGGCGCCCAAGCAGGTGCTGGTGCGCCTCTTGCGCAGCCTCTACCAGCAGGACGCCTCGGGGGTGCACCCGATGTTCCGCCTGAGCGACGCCATTGCCGAGGTAAACCGCGCCGAGCCGAGCCGCGCCGGCGACTACACCGCCGACGACTACCGCGCCGTTCTGGCCAACACCGGCAAGTTCCTGATCGACGAGCAGCGCGGCCTTTTGCGCTTCATCCAGATCGTCCAGAGCCGCTGCCTCCCCGGCGCCACCGCCGCCGCCTGCCCGCAGACGAGCCCTTAGTCTCCCCGCTGTCCCCAAGTCCCCGGGTCCGGCCTGCATGAGCTGCGTGCGTGCTATAAGGGGACTCATGCATACCCGAACTTCCTCCATGATTCGGATGGTTTGTCTCAGCTTGCCGCTGGTTTTGGCGGCGACCCTGCTCGGCTGCAACGCCCAGGTGGTGGGGACCGGGCAAGACAGCGCGGACATGTCAGGCGGCGAGGGCGACAGCGACGGGAGTTACGGCGGGCCCCGCGACCTGAGCTTCAACAACGACGCCTTCTGGGCCGCCGATCCGCCGCCGATGTACTGTCCGCTCGGCGGCGGCACCGGCATGCCGCCGACGCCGCCCGGCGGCACCCCCGACTGCCCCGACGACAAGAACCGCCAGGGCTGCCCGTGCAAGACCGAGGGCGAGCAGAAGCCCTGCTGGCCGGGGCTGCGCGCCAACCGGGGCCTGGGCATCTGCCAGGACGGCGTCACCCAGTGCATCCGCAACGGCGAGTTCGGCTACGTCTGGGGCGCCTGCCAGGGCTACGTCCTGCCGGCGCCGGGCGCCACCACCGGCCGCGATGCCTGCAAGTGCTTCTCCGCCGGGCGCTGGGCGCTGGAAAACGTGGTGCCGTGCTTCTACACCTATAACGGCGAGCAGATCGGCGCCGCCTCCTCGGTCATCATGGGCGGCAGTCCGACCTGCCTGCCCATGAGCAAGCCGCTCACCAAGCCCGCCCAGCCGTGGACGCCGAACACCATCAACGTCGACTGCGCCGGCCACTGGAAGCTGTGCTACACCCTCAAGGCCGGCGACGCCAAAAACCCGCTGCCCACCGACTGCACCGTGGCCGAGGTCTGCACCGAGGGCGACTACGACAAGCCAAACGAAGTGACCCAGCTGCCGGTGCTGCCCGCCTAGGCGACCACCACCCCGGCGCAGATTGCCTGCGCCAACACCTTCCGCCAGAGCGGCGGCTACGGCGAGATGGCGGTCGACGGCAAGAGCGTCACCTGCGACGTCGTGCAGAAGGTCTTTAACCGGGTGAACTACTGCCCGCTGAGCTGCAAGGACACCCCGATGGCCCCCGAGTGCAAAAACTGCGGCAGCGGCGGCAGCGGCGGCTTCTGATACTCTGGCGGAGGCAAGGAGACTTTAGATGCTGAAGGTCGGAGATGCGGCGCCGGACTTTGCCGCGACAGCCCAGGACGGCAAGGCGGTGAAGCTCAGCGAGCTGCGCGGCAAGCGGGTGGTGATGTTCTTCTTTCCCAAGGCGTTCACCCGCGGCTGCACCATCGAGACGCGGCAGTTCCGCGATCACTACAGCGAGCTCGCCGCCCTCGGCGCCGAGGTGCTCGGCGTCTCGGTGGACAGCTCGGAGACGCAGTGCGAGTTCGCCAGCCGCGAAGGGGTGCCGTTCCCGATGCTCGGCGACCCGAGCCGCAGCATCGGCAAGAGCTACGACGTGCTGTGGCCGCTGCTCAACGTCGCCCAGCGCATCACCTACGTCATCGGCCCCGACGGCCGCGTCGAGGCCGCCTTCCACCACGAGCTGCTCGTCGGCAAGCACCTGGAAGCGGTGCGCGCCCACCTGCAGAGCAAGCGGCCCTGACCGCGCTGCCGGCGCGCCGGCAAGCGGGCGCGCTCGTTAGCGATAATCAGCAGTCATCGGTGAGCGCCAGCCACCGCTAGCAGTGGCCAAACCAGCCCGTCGGGCCCGGCTCGCCGCGGCGGCGGCACCGGACCACCACCTTATGGGCGACCGGCAGCGCCGTGACCGCGACGGCCGCCGCGACCACGCGCCAGAACTGCCGGCGCGACAGCGACAGCTTCCCCCGCTGCGCAGTCGATAAAACGAGAACGGGACCGGTCTTTGCGGAGTCTTGGCTCAAGGCGACCTCACGCTTGCTCTACCTGGCAAATATAGCCGAAAGCGGCCTCCCCAAGCTAAGTACAGCGCCCCGCAAATGCGTGACCACCCCATTGTAGACGGTAAAAAGC
>DAOMZC010000610.1:0-4551 GCA_035437965.1 Pseudomonadota bacterium | reverse complement strand
ATGTACCGCAACTACTTCCGGCTCGCCCACAGCTGGACCAAGCCCGGCGCCTGGTTCGGGCTGCAGACGATCCTGCGCAACCGCGTGCCGCGCATCGCCGCCGACGTGCGCGACATCGGCTGGGTCACCTACGAGATCTTCCCCGGCGGCATCACCCCGCGCCTCGAAGAGATCATCAGCGCGGTCAACCCCTACTGGGAAGTGATCGAGGTCAAGACCCGGCGCCTCGACTACAAGAAGACCTGCGAGCACTGGCTGTCGCGCCTGCGCAAGAACGAGGCGCTCATCAAAGAGCGCTGGGGCGCCAAGCTTTTTACCGACTACGAGCGCTACCTGTCCACCTGCGTGCGCGGCTTCGAGATGCACTATCAGTCGCTGGCGCAGTATTCCCTGCAGCGCATTGATTCGTAGCCACTAGCCATAACCAAAGTCCGCCGGCCCGGGATGGCGGCGCAAGGAGAACCGATGGATAAGAAGAAGACCGATGTGGTGGACCTGTTTCGCAGCGCGGTGTTTGAAGCGGGCGGGATCAAGCTCGAGAACCTGACGCTCGATACGACGCTCGCCGATCTGGCGCTCGACTCGGTGGCGGTGATGGAGTCGATCGCGGTGATGGAGGACAAGCTCGGCATCCGCATCGCCGACGAGGATCTGGCGCGCCTGACCAGCCTGCGCGACCTGGAGAAGCTGATCACCAAGGCCACTGCTGTCGCCTGAGCGACCGTCCTAGCGATCGGCTAGCTACACCGCCGCCGCCCACACCTTGTGACTCTGAGGGGTGAAATGTCATCGTTTTCCGAGCGCGTCTACGCCCAGTACATGAACTTTTTCGAAGACGCCGAGCGCACCCGCCGGTGGAACGTCTTCAACGATGTGCCCTGGGACAAGATCGACGCATCGCCCCGCGATCCGGTGCTGGCGATGTGCGCCGAGACCTTCTGCGGCGTCGAGATGTACCTGCCCGACTACGTCGCCGAGGGCATAAACCTCATGCGCCAGAGCTTCGGTCAGGCGTGGTTCTCGGCCAACTGGGGCTACGAAGAGTCCAAGCACACCCTGGCGCTGCGCGAGTACCTGGTACGCACCGGCCAGCGGACGGGCGAGCAGCTGCGCGACTACGAGAAAACGATCCTCGGCAAGAAGTGGCAGAAGCCGTTTTCCACCCCGCGCCACATGACGATCTACGGGATGCTGCAGGAGCTCACCACGTTCGTCATCTACAAGAAGCACAAGCGGTTCGCCAAGGAGAAGGGCGACGAGCTGCTGGCGGCGATCTACGGCTTCATCGCCCGCGATGAGATCGCCCACATGAGCTTCTACGCCGACGTCACCAAGCTGGAGCTGCAAGAGGATCCAGAGGGGACCAAGCGCGATCTGGCGTTCGTGTTCAAGCACTTCACCATGCCGGCCCATGACCTGGTGCCCGACTACGAGAGCCGCATCACGCTCATGCGCTCGGTGGGAATCGATCGCGGGGTGTTTGTCCGCGAGGTGTGGCTGCCGATGCTCAAGCGGCTGGGACTTACGCGCCACGATCTGCCGATCATCCGCAGCGAGCCGCAGAGCGGCGCGACCGCAGGCTCTGGCTCCGGCTTTGGGGACGCTTAGCATGCGCCACGATCCAGTCGCCATCATCGGCATGGGCTGCCGGTTCCCCAAGGCCAACGACCTTGCGGAATACTGGCGCAACATCCGGCAGGCGCGCGTCTGCTTCTCGACGATTCCCGCCGACCGCTGGAACCACGAGCTGTACTACCACCCGAGCAGCCGCGAGACCGACAAGACCTACGCCCGCAAGGTGGGGCTGCTGGACGATGTGCGCTCGTTCGCGGCGCTGCACTACGGGATCGCGCCGCTGCGCGCGCGGGTGATGGATCCGCAGCATCGCCTGCTGCTCGATACGGTGCGGGTGGCGATCGAGGACGCTGGTTACGGCGGCCGGCCGCGCGGCTGGCGCAATCGGGCCGGCGTGTTCATCGGCGCCAGCGTTTCGGAATATAAGGACATCATCACCAGCCGCCTGCGGGCGCGCTCGCTGTTTGACGGGGCGTTCGGCCGCGCGCCGGCGCTTCACCGCGAGGAGGCCGAGGCCGCGGTCGCCGATGTCACGCCGGTGCGGGCGTTCTCGATCGCCGGCAACCTGCTCAACATGGCGGCGGCGACGGTGGCGCAGACCTTTGACCTCGGCGGTCCGGCGTTCACGATCGATGCCGCCTGCTCGTCCTCGCTGGTCGCGGCGTATGAATCGGTGCTCTACCTGCGCTCCGGGGTGTGCGATGTCGCGGTGGCCGGCGGCGTGTACCTGAACCTGACCCCGGACAACCTGGTTGGCTTTAGCCGCATCGGCGCCTTGTCGCACGGCGACGCCTGCCGGCCGTTCGATGCCGCCGCCGACGGCTTCGTGCTCGGGGAGGGCGTCGGGGTGGTGGTGATGAAGCGCCTTGAGGACGCGCTGCGCGATGGCGATCGCGTCTACGCGGTCATCCGCGGGGCCGGCATCAACAACGATGGGCGCGGCGAAGGGCCGATGACGCCGCGGCAGGAGGGCCAGCTCGCGGCGCTTGCCTGCGCCTATGAAGACTGCGGCTATAACCCCGACACCATCGGCTATATCGAGGCGCACGGCACCGCGACCGGCGTCGGCGACGTGACCGAAGTGGCGGCGCTGCGCGAGTACTATGACAGCCACCGGCGGGCGCCCAGCGACTGCTTCTTGTCGTCGGTGAAGGCGAACGTCGGGCATACCATGTCGGCGGCCGGGGTGGCGGGGCTGATCAAGGCGACGATGGTGCTGGCCGAGCGCACGGTGCCGCCGCAAGCGGCGTTTACGGCGCCGCTGCCGGCCCTGGGCCTGGTCGGGTCGGGCTTCCGCGTGCCGCTGCGCGAGCAGCCGTTCGCCGCGCCGGTGGGGCACCCGCGGCGCGCCGCGGTCAGCTCGTTCGGTTTCGGCGGCACCAACTGCCACCTCATCCTCGAGGAGAGCCCCGCCGAGCGCCGGCCGCAGGTGAGCGTCGCCGCGGCGGCGCGGCCGGAGCCGTTCGTCATCAGCGCCCCGACCCCGCAGCTGCTCGCCGGGCACCTCGCCGCGCTCGCGGCAGCGCTGGAGCAGGGGGAGGCCGCGCGGGCGCCGCTGGCGGATCTCGCCTACACCTTGGCGACCCGCCAGCCCGAGTCCGCCCGGGTCGCGTTCGTCGCCCGCACCCGCGACGAGCTCGCCCAGAAGCTGAGCGCCGCCGTCGAGGTGGTGGAAGAGGGCCGCGCGCGCGTCGGCATCCGCTATCTCGCCGCGCCGCTACCGGAAGAGAGCCGCCGCGTCGCCTTCCTATTTCCCGGTCAGGGAGCGCAGGCCGTGGGCCTGGGCGAGGCGCTCTATCGCCGCCTGCCGCGTTTCGCCGCCCGCCTGGAGGCGCTGGCGGCGGCGGCCGATGCGGCGCTGGAGCAGCCGCTGCTGCACCGCCTCTACCCGCCGGGCCGCGCCGAAGCCGGCTTCGATCGCGCCGCCGCCACCGCCGCGCTGACCCGCACCGAGGTCGCCCAGCCGGCGATCGCGGCGCTGGCGCTGGCGCTCTCCGAGCTGGCGGGCGAGCTCGGGCTACGCCCCGCGCTTTTGCTCGGCCACAGCCTGGGTGAGTTCGCAGCAGCAGCAGCAGCCGGGGTGCTCGATCCCGCCGCCGCGGTGCGCTTTGTCGCCGAGCGCGGCGCGGTCATGGCCCGGCTCCCGCTCACCGACCCGGGCACGATGGCGGCGGTCGCCGCGACGCCCGAGGGCCTTGCGCCCTACCTCAAGGGCTTGTCCGGCGTCCACATCGCCAACCTGAACCACCCCGGCCAGATCGTGGTCTCGGGCACGACCGAGGGCGTGGGCGAGCTGCTGGCGCGCCTCGCGGCCGCCAACCTGCGCGCCACCCGGCTGCAGGTCTCGCACGCGTTTCACTCGCCGCTGCTCGGCAGCGCGCAGCCGCAGATCGGTCAGCTGGTGGACGCGCTCGCCGTGAGCACGCCGGCGCTGCCGCTCATCTCGTGCATCGATGTCGGGCCCTACCCGGGCGAGGTCGCGGCGATCCGCGAGCTCCTGGTGCGGCACGCGGTCTCCCCGGTCGACTTCGCCGGGGGCGTGCTCGCTGGCGCGCGCGCCGGAGCCAACATCTGGGTCCAGGTCGGGGCGGGCACCGCGCTGCTTACGATGGCGCGGGCCACCCTGACCGCCGCCGGCATCGAGCCCGCCGCCACCGTGTCGCTCGCCGGCACCGAGGACGATGACGGCGCCGTGCTTGGCGAGGCGCTGGCCGAGCTGTGGGCGCTCGGGGTGCCGCTTGCGCTCACCGCGCTTTACCGCGATGAGCAGCCGCGACCGGTCTACCTGCCGGCGACCCCGCTGGAGACCCAGCGCTACTGGTGCGTAGATCACGAAGAGAGCCAGCGGCGTGCTGCCGCGGCCCCGGCGCCCGTGCGCGCCGCGGCCAGCGAGCCGCTCCGAGAGGCGCGAGTCGTGCCGGCGGCGCCGGCTGCTGGCAGCGTGCACGCAGCACCGGAGACCGCGGACGCGGGCCT
>DAOMZC010000609.1:0-4562 GCA_035437965.1 Pseudomonadota bacterium | reverse complement strand
CGGGAGCGGCGCCCGGGGTGACGGTGGCGCGAGCCGCCGGGGTGGCCGCGCCGGGCTCCTTGGCCGCGCCGGCGTCCTTGCTGGAGCCGCCTTCTTTGTAGGGCGTGATCGGCGCGTAGACGAACTCGCTGAACTTGGGGATGCGCGAGCGGAAGGCGAGCTTGACCCAGATCACGTCGCCCTGCCGCAGCGCCTCGAACGCCGAGCTTATGAGCTTGTCGTTGGTCGAGTCGCGCGGATTGTAGCGCGCCGCCCACAGCATGTTCGACAGCGGCAGCTCGACTGGGTGCGGGCCGACCTGGACGGTGGCGCCGCCGCCGCGCACCGCCGTCACCAGCCCCAGGTACAGGGTGTTTTCCTGCAGCGGCCCGGCGTAGCGCTGCTCGGCGCGCGCCAGAAAGACCTTCTGGGCGTCGGGATCCAGGTGCGCCTCGGGCCCGCGATAGCCCTGCCGCTTGTCGAGGTTGCGCACCGCGTGGTCGACATTGTCGGTCGCCAGCACATCGACAAACGGCAGCACCGTGGTCTCGACGCGCAGGCCGCTCTCGAACACTTGCTGCTGCCCGAAGCGCTGCACCAGCTCGCGGCGCACGTGCTCAAGAAAGTACGGCGAGACATCGCGCGAGGTGTCGCGGTGCGGGCGCAGGCGCAGCGCCTGCCCGTAGAGCGGCTCGGCATCGGCGGCCGGCAGGTACCCGACCTCGACCATGTTGTGCAGGACGGTGTCGCGCCGCTGCTGCGCCGCCTGCGGCCGATCGAGCGGCGAGAACCGCGTCGGCGCCTTGGCCAGCCCGGCGAGCAGCGCCTGATCCTCAAGGCGCAGCTCCCAGACGTTCTTGTCGAAGTAGCGCTTGGCCGCCGCCTGCACGCCGTAGCTGCCGTGCCCGAGGAAGATGTGGTTGAGGTAAAGCGACAGGATCTCGCGCTTGCTGTAGCGGGCCTCGAGGCGGCGGGCGAGGATCGCCTCGCGGACCTTGCGCGAGAACGTCCGCTCGGGCGACAGGAACGCCTTGGCCACCTGCTGGGTGATCGTCGAGCCGCCCTGCGCCAGCTTGCCGCGGCGCAGGTTCTCCTTGAGCGCTCGCCCGAGCCCGCGCAGGTCGAGGCCCCAGTGCTCGAAGAAGCGGCGGTCCTCGGTGGCGATCACCGCGTCGACGAGCGGGCGGGGGATGCGCGACAGCGGCACCACCTCGCGCCGCTCGCTGGCCAGCTCGGACAGCAGGCTGCCGTCGCCGGCGTAGATGCGGGTGATGCCGGGAGCGCGCTCGGCGTAGGTAGCCAGGTCGGGCAGCGGCGGCAGGGTGCGGGCAAAGTAGACATAGACGCCGACGACCGCGTGCAGCAAGAGGAGCAGAAGCCCGAGCCCGGCGAACAGGTAGTACTTGAGCAGCCAGTAGATGAAGCCGCCGTCGGCGAGATTGGTAATCTGGATGCGGGGGCGGTCGCGGTTCATGTCCTGTGCGCGGCCCTTGCTCGGGTGCCTTGAGGGCGGGCCAACCTCTTGCAACGTATCACATTCTAGGGGGTCGCGAGTCGGCGGGCCAGGGAAGCCGAACTTTTTCCGCGCACCGGCGGCCGGGCGCGGCTGCGTCAGGGCATCTCGGGCAGGTCGAGGAGGTCGGGGAAGTCGGAGCTCGTCGCCAGATCCGGCGCGGCGGGCGGCGCCAGATCGGGGGGCGTCGCCGGGTCGGCCATGTCGGGGAGCGAGCCGAACGACACCGAGGTCTTTTTGTGCTCGTAGCCGTTTATGCTGAGCTGCTGGTGCAGGTAGCCGATGGCGTCGTCGCTGTGGTTCAGCGCTTCGACGGTGAAGGAGATGGTTCCCTTGTGGAACGGATCGAACTCGCCGAACCGCAGGGCGAAGCGCAGCGGGTAGACGAGCGGCTGGTTTGGCTGCTGGCGCGGGGTCAGCGGCGTCGTGCTGCCGTAGCCGTCGAGCACCGCGACGAGCAGCTGGTAGGTGTCGCGGGGACCGCTATCGACGGTGACCGCGACGCAGGCCAGCGGATACCCCTGGCACGGGTCGGGGGTGACGGTGCAGCCGGCGACCGGCAGCGCGAGCGCGAGCAGGGCGGACAGGCCCAGCAAGCGGCCCCAAGCTCCCGCTGCCGGCGAGCTGAGAGCGGCAGACATCGACTTTCTCCTCATCGTCTCCTCATCGTCTCTGGGTCGTAGCTGGGTCGCCTCTTCAACGTCTCGTCAACGCCTTGACCTCATTACCTGGCCACGTCGACAGGAGCCAGATCCGAGCCCGCCGCGGTGTGCGACAGCTTGCCGGTCGCCCCGGCGGCGATGAGCCCGATGCTCAGGCCCAGCACCGCCGCCGCGCCGCCGCCCACCGCGGTCCAGAACCACCACTTCTTGTAGAGCGAGGACGACTCGCTGGCGTGGTGCAGCTCGGGCGACGACGGCACGAGCGTCGAGAGCTCGCCGGCGGGCAGGAGCTCGGCGGTCAGCTGGCGCAGCTCGCCGGGGTGCAGCTCGACCTGGACCACGTAGTCGCGCGCCCCGCTCGCCGCCACCCGCACCTGGTGGGTGCCGGGGTTCAGCCACAGCGGCAGCTTGGTCGGCAGCTCGGTCGGCGCGTCCTTGCCGGCGGGCGAGCCGGCCGGCCGCTGCTGGGGTTTCTCGGCGTCCTGGGCGTCCCGATCAATGAATAGCACCGGCGGGCCGGCTTGCGGCGGCAGGCTCGCCTGGAGCTTGAGGCGGGCCAGGGTCTGCTTGTAGTCCTCCAGCCGGTGCAGGGCGTCGTCCAGGCGGTCCTTGAGTACCGCCGCGCGGTCGGCGCTGGCCAGGAAGCGGTGCAGCGCCTGCGCCGCCTGCGGGTGCTGGCCGAGCTCGGCGTAGACGATGCCGAGGTTATAGTCGAGGCTGGGATCGGGGTGCAGGGCCTGGGCCTGCTGCAGGCGCGCGACCGCCCCGGCGCGATCGCCGCGGTCCATCAGCTGTCCGGCCTCGTGCACCAGCTGGCGGACCTGCTGGCGGGTGAGGTCACCAGGCGGTGCGGCGGGCGCCGCGGCGGCAGGCGTTTCGGCGCCGGCCGCCAGCGCGCTCGGCACTGCATTTCCGACCGCGCCGCCGAGCAGTATGACGACAGCCCAGGCGCTGCCAGGGAGCGCGAGGCGCCGGCCGCGCGGCAGCCAGAAAAGTGAGCTAGGTGTTCGAGGTCCCATCGCGGAGCGGGACCTTAGCACGCGCTGTTTGCGCCCGGTCAACCGCAACGCGCGATGCCGGCCGGCGACAGCCCCAGTTCGTTAGTTCGTTAGTTCGTTAGTTCGTTAGTCCGCTAGTCCGCTAGTCCGTTAGTCCGACCAGGCCGCGTGGACGGGCTGGGGAGCCTCCGCGGCGAGCGAACTTAGCTCGAGGCTGGAGACGATCTGCTCGAGCGCCCCGAGGTGGGTCGGCAGTGCGTCCGCGCCGCCGATGAAAAGGAGCGGCACCCGGCGCTCGCTCTGCCCGAGCCGGCGGTGGAGGAGGAAGTAGAGCCGGCCCTCTTGTGACGCGGCAGCCGACGCGGCAGCCGATGCGGCAGCCGACGCGACAGCCGATGCGGCAGCCGATGCGGCGGCCACGCCGGCGGGATAGCGCAGCCAGACCGCCTGAAATCCCCCCGCGCCGGCGCCGAGCCGCGTAAGCTGCGGCGCCGACCGGCCGACGACCACCGCCCCGTAGACCTGCGCCGAGGCGGCCAGATCCTGCTCGATGCCCTGGCCGAGCTGAGCGAGCAGCGTTCCCTCGGGAACCACCGGCGGCAGCACCAGCAGGCAAGCGCGCCGCGCGGCGTTCGTAACGCTCGGGCCGCTCGGGCCAAGGCACGTCAGCACCTGTCCGCCTGCCGCGCCGGCAGCCGCAGTCGGGTCGAGCTCGGCGGGCGCGGACCCGGCGGCGGGCGGCGCCCCTTTTTCAAGGATCCGCCAGCCCGCGGGCAAGGAAAACCTACAGGGCTGCATGCCCCGATCGTACCATGTCCGGTACTCGGTCCTGGGCGGCGGGGGCGGCCGCAAAAGTTCGCGCGCCCGAGGGGAAAACCCTGCCAATCGGGACGCCAGGTTAAGCCGGAATTATCGCGCCGCACATTGTGGCCGATGGCCGGCACTGCTAGGCTTACAATCCGTTCTGGAGGCCCGGCGATGGACTATCGCACGTTCGAGCAGCGGCTACTTGACACCATCTTCACTACCGACGTGCAGCTAAACCCTGCCACCATTGCGTTTCTTTATAAGCTTTCGGTTCAGGAAGCCTCGGACCTGCTCCAACAGGCAGCGGTCGCGGGCCTCCTGAACATCGAGAGCGATGACGAAGGCAATATCCTATATACATACCCGAATCGCGTCCGGCTCGGCTCGGCGAAGGACAAGGCGGCGGCGACCGAGACGGCGCTGGCGCGCACCCGCCAGGGTCCGATGCCGCCGGGCGAGGCCGGGGTGAGCCTGGTGCGCAGCGACGCGCTGGCGGCGCAGCTGCAGGTGCCCGAGACCGTCCCCAGCGTCATCGACATGACCGAGGTGGCCGGCGGCGGTCCGGGGCGCGAGGCGCCGGCGGGCACCGGCTTTGGCACGGCG
>DAOMZC010000608.1:0-4570 GCA_035437965.1 Pseudomonadota bacterium | reverse complement strand
CGAGACCCTGCTCGAGGCGGGCCTGCGCGCCGGCGCGGCGATGCCGTTCTCGTGCACCATGGGCGGCTGCGGCGCGTGTAAAGTAAAGCTAGACAGCGGGCAAGTGGCGCTGCAAGAGCCCAACTGCCTCACCGCCGAGGAGCGCGCCGCCGGCTACATCCTCTCTTGCATCGCCGCCCCGTGCACCCAGGTGGTGGTAGAGCTGCCGTGAGCGAGCGTCCGCGCAAAACTGTAAAGGCCAAGCCGGCCCCTCCTGCGGCGCCCGCCCCACCGGCCCCCGAGCCGCGGTCCGGACGGACGCGCCCGTCGTCGCGCCCGCACGCTCCCTACCGCATGAAGGATCTGTGCGAGCTCACCGGGCTGCCGCGGCAGGTGATCCACTTCTACATCCAGCAGGGCCTGCTCCCCGAGGGTCAGAAGACCGGCCGCAACATGGCCTACTACAGCGAGCACCACCTGCAGACGCTCAAGACCATCCGCACCCTGCAGGAGGAGCGGTTCCTCCCCTTGAAGGCCATCCGTGCCGTGCTCACCGACGGTGAGGCCGCGTTCACGCCGCCCCAGCGGCAGCTCCTGTCCGAGGTCAAGCAGCGCCTGCAGACGACGCTCGGCGCCCCGGCCGGGCCGCGCGCCACGACGCTGCTGTTGCCGCTGCTCAAGCGTACCGGGGTGGCGAAAAAGGATCTGGATCAGATCGTCCAGCTCGGGCTCCTCGCGGTCGGGCACAATAAGAGCCGGCAGCCGGTGATCGCCGAGGACGACGCCTGGACGCTGGAGCTGTGGGGCCAGCTGCGGGCGGTCGGCTTCAGCGCCGAGCTCGGGTTCGGGCCGCAGGATCTGTGTCTGTTCGAAGATGCGATGACGGCGCTGTTCATGCGCGAGATGGCGATGCTCACCGAGCGCCTGCAGCACCTGCCGGCGGCGGTGGTGGCGACGATGGTCGAGCGCGCGCTGCCGCTCATCAACGGCTATCTGATGCGCTGCCACGAGGCCAAGGTCCGCAACTTCATCTCGGCCTTGTAAGTGCAAGTCCCTGGGTCCCCTTTGGAGAAAAAGGAGTCGGCCATGCTGCAACCTCAGAACCTCACCCGCTACCTGCCGGCCGCGCTGCGCGACCGCGCCGACGGCTACCTCGAGGCGCTCAGCGTGTTCTTCGAGATCCGCGACCCGCGGGTCTTGCGGGCGCTCGGGCCTTCGGGATTCCGTGGCCTCTTCCTCAAGCGCGGCAAGCAGGGGGTGCCGACGCGCATCCGCGCCTCGCACGAGGCGCACTTCGACTGGCAGTGCCCGAGCGATCAGCCGGAGATGCGGACTCTGTACACCCGCGCCAAGCAGGGTCAGTGGGACAGCGACACCTCGCTGCCGTGGGAGATCTCGGTGGATCCGGAGAACCCGGAGGTGCCGCTGCTGCCGCGCGCGTTCATCGACTTCGATCACTTCAACAGCCTCGGCTTCAGCCTCAATCCCAAGGAGGAGAAGCAGTTCATCTACAGCCTGACGACGTGGATGCTCAGCCAGTTTCTGCACGGTGAGCAGGGGGCGCTGTTCGCGGCGGCGCAGGTCACCGAAGCGGTGCAGTTCTTCGATGGGAAGCTGTACGGCTCGACGCAGGTGATGGACGAAGGGCGGCACGTCGAGGTGTTCAGCCGCTACCTCGATCAGAAGATGAACAAGATGTACCAGATCAACGACAACTTGTTCGTCATCATCGACTCGCTGATGAGCGACTCGCGCTGGGACATGAAGTTTTTGGGAATGCAGATCATGGTCGAGGGTCTGGCGCTCGGCGCCTTCAGTACGCTCTATCAGCAGACGCGCGAGCCGCTCTTGCGGCAGCTCCTCAAGATGGTCATTCAGGACGAGGCGCGGCACGTCCACTACGGAGTGCTGGCGCTGCGCGAGCACATGACCAAGCAGCTGTCGGACAGCGAGCGGCGCGAGCGCGAGGACTGGGCGTTCGAGGTCGCGCTGCTCATGCGCAACCGCTTCATGGCCTACGAAGTGTTCGAGGAGTGGTTCGAAGGAATGATGCCGCGCAGCACCTGGCGGGCGCTCGTCTTGCAGGCCCCGGGCCTCAACCAGTTCCGGCAGGTCATGTTCAGCCGGCTGGTGCCGAACCTGCGCGAGATCGGACTTATGAGTCCGCGCATCCTTCCCAAGTATGAAAAGGCCGGCCTCCTCCAGTACTTCTCGGGGGTCGCGGCGGACCGCCTGACCGGCGAGCAGATGATCCGCGATCTCGACTCTGGGCCGGCCCTCATCTCGGCGGCGCGCGCGGCCGCCTAGCTCCATGCAGGCCGGCAGGCAGTACAAAAACTGGCTCGGCAACGTCGCGTTCACTCCCTGCGGCCACCACGAGCCGGCCGATGAAGCCGCCGTGATCGCGCTGGTCCGGCGCGCGCGGCAGGAGGGCCGGCCCCTGCGCGTCGTCGGCGGCGGCCACTCGTGGTCGGCGGGGATCGAGACCGACGGCTATCTTTTGAGCCTGGACCGCATGACGCGGCTCCTGCACGTCGACCCGCTGCGCCATCAGGTGACGGTGCAGGCGGGAATCCGTCTGCGCGAGCTCAGCGCGCAGCTGCACCAGCGCGGCCTGGCCCTGGTCAATCTGGGCTCGATTCAGGAGCAGAGTCTGGCCGGCGCGATCTCGACCGGGACGCACGGGACGGGTCTGCAGTTCGGGGTCCTGGCGACGCAGGTGCTCGGGCTGCGGCTGGTCACCGGGACCGGCGAGGTGGTCGAGTACACCGCCGACCGCGACCCCGAGCTGCTCGACGCGGCGCGGGTCTCGCTGGGGGCGCTGGGCGTGATCACCCAGGTCACCCTGCAGGCCGCCCCCGCGTTCAACCTGCGCGAGGAGCGGACCCCGCTGCCGTTCGCCGAGGCGCTGGCGCTTGTCCCGGGGCGCCTCGGCGAGGCGGATCACATCAAGCTGTGGTGGCTGCCGCACGCCGGGCGAGTCCAGATCTATCGCCAGTATCGCACAAAGGACGCCCTGCGCGCCCGCCGCGGCCTGCTGTCGGAAGATACGCGCTCGGCGCAGGAAGTCTTTCGCGCCCTGCTGGCGCTGGGCAGCGCGTTCCCCAGGCTGATCCCGCCGATTCAGCGGCTGCTCAGCCGCACGCAGTTCACCGCCAGCTCGCACGTCGGGCCGAGCTTTCGCGTCTTCAGCCTGGCGATGCCGCCGCGCCACCACGAGTCGGAGTACGCGGTCCCCCTGCCCTGCGCCGCGGCGGCGGTCCAGGCGCTGCACGACCTGATCCTGGCGCGCCGCCACCGCGTCCACTTCATCCTCGAGCTCCGCTTCGTCAAGGGCGACTCCGCCTGGCTGAGCCCCGCCTACGGGGGCGAGGTCTGCTTCATCGGCGCCTACGACGCCAACCGCCGCGGCTGGCCGGGCTTCCGGCGCGACTTCGAAGAGCTCATGCGCGGCTTCGCGGGGCGGCCGCACTGGGGCAAGGAGTTCACCGCCTCGGCGGACGGCCTGCGCGCGGCGTACCCGCGCTGGGACGACTTCCAGCGGCTGCGCCAAGAGCTCGATCCGGCGGGCGTCTTCCTCAACCGGCACCTGCAGCAAGTGTTTGGTTTGGGTGGCTGATCGGCGATCAGCGACAAGCCTTCCTGTGGTAGGCTGTAAGCATCGAATCCCTCGGTAAGACCAGCCCGCCACCGCTCGTCGCGGAATCGCACCGCGCCGCGATCCTGCTTGTCGACGATCACCCGGCGAATCTGCTGGTGCTGCAGGTAATCCTGGAACCGCTGGGCCACCGGCTGGTGCGCGCCAACTCGGGCCGAGAGGCACTCGAGCGGGTCCGCACCGAGGATTTCGCGGTCATCCTGCTCGACGTCAACATGCCGATCATGGATGGGTTTCAGACCGCCGAAGAGCTGCGCGCGCTGCCGCGGACGCGCTCGACGCCGATCATCTTCGTGAGCGCCGTCGAGCGCGATCCGGCCGAGATCCGCAAGGGCTACCGCTACGGGGCTGTGGATTTCCTCGTCAAGCCGCTGGTGCAGGAGATCCTGCGCTCCAAGGTGTCGGTCTTCGTCGAGCTGTTCCTGCAGAGCGAGCAGCTCAAGCAGCGCAAGGCCGCCGAGGAGAAGCTGCGCGAGACGCAGGCGCGCCTCAGCCTGGCCCAGGAGTCGGGCCGCCTGGGCGCCTGGGAGTGGTCGCTTCTGACCAACCGCTTCCGCTTCTCGCCGATGCTCGAGCAGCTGCACGGCCTCGCCTGGTCGCTGCCGGAACCAATGGTGGTCGCGGCCGTCAATCGCGTCGATCCCAAGCTGAAGGTCGACATCCTGGAGCTCACCAAGCGCCGCCATCGCGACATGCGCTATCTCTGCGCCCACGTTCGCTATTGAGTGCGTGAGGTCAGGGGGCCACGCCCGGCTGCGGCACCAGCAGGTCATGGATCGTCACATTGGTGACGCCGGTGAGGGTGGCGAGGGTGACGAACTCGTCGCCGCCGCCATCGCTGTCGAACTTGATCAGGGTGTTGCCGTTGTCGACCTCGATCTTGAGGTAGCCATCACCAATCGCGTCGACCCCGCCGATCTCGAAGTCGGCGAA